>NZ_JAPDBQ010000028.1:0-34074 GCF_027705325.1 Aeromonas sp. QDB18 | reverse complement strand
CCTATCTGGAAAAGGTACTGGATGCTGGGTTGGCTAAATTGACCTCAATTTAACAATTTGTTCACGCTCTCACCCTGTGGTTATGGCTATTCCAGACGAGGCTCTCCAATTAACCGGAGTAACCTGCGCAATTGGGTTTTACTGCGACATCCTCTGAACCCTGAAAATAACAATGCCGCCCTGCAGGCGGCATTATCGAGATCCGGATCCGGCGATCAGATCAGGAAATCGTTCAGATCCTTGCCCAGCGCAACTTGCTCGGCGATGGCCTTGGGCATACGACCCTGACCGGTCCAGGTCTTCTCCTGACCGTCTTCCTGGTACTTGTATTTCGCAGGACGGGGAGCACGCTTGCTCTTGGTGGTGCCCGCCGCAGCCGGAGCCGCCACGCTGCCGATCAGCTCACGGGGATCGATACCAGCCTGTTGCAGCATTTCGGTGAATTCATTCAGTTTGCGCTGACGCTCTTCCTGTTCGGCACGTTCCTGTTCAACGGACTCGGCACGCTCGTTATATACCAGGTCAAACTTTTCTTTCGCTTCTTGCAGTTGCTCAAACGGCAGTTCACGAATGGCAGCGCGCAAGCTGCGAATGTTCAGCAGAACCTTCAGAAACTCGTTCATTACTTCCTCACAGAATTATTTTTGTATGTCACAGGGATAACACGATTTGAGAATAGCATGCCCATTGGATAACAACATAATGTTTTTATACCATCCGGCAAAGCGCTGACACCATATGGACATTATTCACCGTGGTTAATTCCCTGCCTGATACTTATTGGGAATACTCTCACAGACTTTATTTCCTATTTTCCCCGGTTAATCTCAGGCTTACCTCATCCGTTGCTCACGCTGTTATCTCTTACCCGCGTCGCTCTGCGCCAGGTCATTTAGCAGCAGTGCTGGCCCTTATTGTACAAATAGTGCGCTCATGGCCATGACCTTCGCGGACAATAAACCAGGTCCCGTGTCAGGATGCCCCTTGCGCCTGATCCTGTATCCAGCGGATGAATGCCTGGATCTTGGGACACTGGCGATGAGGGAGGGTCGCCAGGTAATAACGCGGCTCGCAGCGCACCGCCATGTCCGGGAAGGGCATCACCAGCGCTCCGCTCGCCAGCGCCTGGCTTGCCAGTTGCCTGCGCCCCATGGCGACACCGGCGTGGTGGGTGGCGGCAAGGATCGCCAGATCCGCCCGATCAAATCCCATGTGCGACGCGCAAGCCTCCAGGGAGAGATGCCAGTGGCTCCCCCAGGTGCGCCACTCGTCACTGTCCGTGTCATGACCCCAGGCCTGCCTGTCGTGCAGCAGGCGACAGTGCTGCAGCTTGTCCGGGCTCTCCAGCAGCCCGTGCTCCTCGGCATAGTCCGGGCTGCACACCGGCACCATGTACTCGTCCATCAGGGGGTGGATGGTGAGCCGCTCCGGCATCCTGGCGTCGAAATTCAGGGTCAGATCGATGCCATACCCCTGCAGGTTGATGTTCTCGTTGCCCGTCAGCAGGTTGAGCTCGATCAGAGGATGCTGGCGGGAGAAGTCGGCGAGCCTCGGCACCAGCCAGCACTGGGCGATGGAGGGGCGCGAGTGGATCGTCAGGGAGCCCGACAACGCCTGATCCCGGATCTCCAGCACCTCCTGATTGATGAACTCCAGCGACGACTTTAGCGCCCAGAAGACGCGCTGCCCGCCCGCAGTCAGCACCACCTTGCGATGAAAGCGCTGGAACAGCGGGAAGCCGAGCTCCTCTTCCAGGGTGCCAATCCTGTGGCTGACCGCACTCGGGCTCAGGGAGAGCTCCTCCGCCGCCAGCGCAAAGGAGCCGTGCCGCGCCGCCGCCTCGAAAGTATGGAGCCTGGCGAGTTGATAACCGCTCAGCAGCTTTCGCCTAAGCGCATAGTGTTCATCGCTTCCCATGGTCCCCCCTCCTCTCTTTTGATCTGCCCGATGATACCAGATGACAGGAGGTTGCATTCACCAGACAAACCCAAAACCTTGCCTTCACGATGAGAGCGAGGAATTTTTCCTCTTTGCATCAATCCAGCTCATCCAAGCCCCGCTTTTTATCATTTGTCAGCCCGCCCCGCGTACCGTTCAATGGGGCATCCCCTCACCACTCCCTCGAGGTTCCCGTGACACACACCGACATGGCCGGGCTCATCGCCCGCTTTCCCCTACTCGAGAGGCTGATGGCCCTCGATCCCCTGACCTGGTTCAATCCGGGGGCCACCACTCTGGCGGAAGGCTTGCCCCATGTGGGCCTCACCCGGCACGATGTGGCCGCCGCCTCCGCCCGGCTCGCCCGCTTCGCCCCCTACCTGTGCGAGGCCTTCCCCGAAACCCGCGCCAGCCACGGCATCATCGAGTCCGGGATCGCCGCCATCCCGACCCTGCAGGGGGCCCTCAATAAGCGCTACGGCGTCGAACTCACCGGCAGGTTGCTGCTCAAACAAGACAGCCATCTGCCCATCTCCGGCTCCATCAAGGCGCGCGGCGGCATCCACGAGGTGCTGGCCCATGCCGAACACCTGGCCATCCAGGCTGGGCTGCTGCGCGAGACGGATGACTATCGCACGCTGTTCTCGGACGAGTTCCGCCACTTCTTCAGCCAGTACAGCATCGCGGTGGGGTCGACCGGCAACCTCGGCCTCTCCATCGGCATCATGAGCGCCCGCCTCGGCTTTCGCGTCACCGTCCACATGTCCGCCGATGCGCGGGAGTGGAAGAAGAAAAAGTTGCGCGAACATGGCGCCATCGTCGTGGAATATGCCGACGATTACGGGGTGGCGGTGGAGCAGGGGCGCAAGGAGGCCGAACGCGATCCCGCCTGCTTCTTCATCGATGACGAGCACTCTCGCACCCTGTTCCTCGGCTATGCGGTGGCGGGCGAGCGGGTGAAAAAGCAGTTCGACGAGATGGGCATCAGGGTGGACGCCGACCATCCGCTCTTCGTCTACCTGCCTTGCGGCGTCGGCGGCGGCCCGGGCGGGGTGGCCTTTGGCCTCAAGCTGGCGTTCGGGGACAACGTGCACTGCTTCTTCGCCGAGCCCACCCACTCCCCCTGCATGCTGCTCGGGGTCTACACCGGGTTGCACGATGCCATTGCGGTGCAAGACCTTGGCATCGACAACCTCACCGCCGCCGACGGCCTCGCGGTGGGACGCGCCTCCGGTTTTGTCGGCCGCGCCATGGAGCGGCTGCTTGCGGGCTTCTACACCCTGAGGGATCAGGAGATGTACGACCTGCTGGGGCTCCTGGCCCGGGATGAAGAGATCCGGCTCGAGCCCTCGGCACTGGCGGGCATGGCTGGCCCCTGGCGAGTGGCCGCCGACCTTGAGTGGCAGAGTGGGCAAGGACTGGATGCAGCCAAGATGGCCGGGGCCACCCACCTGGTGTGGGCCACCGGCGGCGGCATGGTGCCCGCCGAGGAGATGGAAAAATACCTGGCCTGCGCCCGGATCTGATCTTTTTTTCGCCCCCGTGACCCGCCGACCTGGCGGGTTTTTCTGCTGCGAGATCAGCAAGATGGCGCCTCAGCCCTCGCCACCATGACACAGACGGCCAGACTGCTGGACAGCCTGATTTGTCATCCAGCCCCACCGACTGGTTATTTTGTGATACGATAGAGACCGTTTTTTGACATCTGCGCCCCGTTGTCCCCTTTTTCCGGTGAGATAACCACCGGATCCGGCGACCAACACCTGCCGGGCGCAGCACAACATGTGCCCAGTTCGAATCGCTCCTGCGCGACCTTGACGCCAGGAGCACTCCCCTCTGGGCACCTTAGATAAGGAGATCGGGCGATGAAACAATATCAAAGCTGGTTGGGACAATATCTGATGAGCCGCCGTGACGGAGACCACGCCATGGCATCCGAGCTCGCCAGCTCCATCTGCGAATTCTGGCAGGCCCGTGGAGATGAGGCCGAGACCAGCAAATGGCAGCAGATCTACGAGCAGCACGTGGAAAAAACCACCTGACGACCTGCTCTCCTCCATAAAAAAACCGGCGCTCATGGCGCCGGTTTTGCATTTCAACGACCCGGATCACATCTGGTCGATCATGTCCTGGGCGAACTGGGAGCAGGAACGCAGGGTGGCACCTTCCATCAGTCGCTCGAAGTCATAGGTGACGGTCTTGTTGGCAATCGCCGCTTCCATCCCCTTGACGATGAGGTCGGCCGCCTCGGTCCAACCCAGGTGGCGCAGCATCATCTCGGCGGAGAGGATGAGGGAACCCGGGTTGACCTTGTCCTGACCGGCGTACTTGGGCGCGGTGCCGTGGGTAGCCTCGAACAGGGCCACACCGTCGCCGATGTTGGCGCCCGGGGCGATGCCGATGCCGCCGACCTGGGCCGCCAGCGCGTCGGAGATGTAGTCGCCGTTGAGGTTCATACAGGCGATGACGTCATACTCGGCCGGGCGCAGCAGGATCTGTTGCAGGAAGGCATCGGCGATGACGTCCTTGACCACGATGGTCTTGCCGGTCTTCGGGTTCTTGAAGGAGCACCAGGGGCCGCCGTCGATGAGCTGGGCATCGTACTCTTTCTGGGCCAGGGCATAGCCCCAATCCTTGAAGGCACCCTCGGTGAACTTCATGATGTTGCCCTTGTGCACCAGGGTCACGGAGTCGCGATCGTTGTCGATGGCGTACTCGATGGCGGCACGGACCAGACGCTCGGTACCGGCCTTGGACATGGGCTTGATGCCGATGCCGCAGGACTCGGGGAAGCGAATTTTCTTCACGCCCATCTCGTTTTGCAGGAAAGCAATCACCTTCTTGGCTTCATCGCTGTCCGCCTTCCACTCGATGCCAGCGTAGATGTCTTCGGCGTTCTCGCGGAAGATCACCATGTCGGTCAGCTCGGGGTGCTTGACCGGGCTCGGGGTCCCTTCGTAGTAACGGACCGGGCGCAGGCAGACGTAGAGGTCCAGCTCCTGGCGCAGGGCCACGTTGAGGGAGCGAATACCACCGCCGACCGGGGTGGTCAGCGGGCCCTTAATGGCCACGCAGTATTCACGAATGAAATCCAGGGTTTCGGCCGGCAGCCAGGCACCTTCGCCATAGACATGAGTCGATTTCTCGCCGGTATAGATCTCCATCCAGGCGATCTTGCGCTCGCCTTTGTAGGCTTTCTCGACCGCAGCATTCACCACATTCAACATGGCCGGGGTCACGTCCACACCGATACCATCCCCTTCGATAAACGGAATGATGGGATTGTGGGGAACCTGCAGCTTGCCGCTGGCATCGACTGTGATTTTCTGGCCCTGGGTCGGGATAACTACTTTGCTTTCCATCGGCATCTCCTAACTTCCGTTTGTTATCAATCTGATCGTTGCGCGCGGCCATCTTAAGCCCATCCATTTGCATAATCAAATAGCGGGCGTGCATGTCAGACCATAGTCGGGGAGTGGATCACAGTGCGCCTGAGGATCCCCTACTCCCTCGCTGCCCTCTGGTCCTGACGAGGCGCAGGCCCCGTCCATCCGGGCCTCTTCCTCTAGTGATGACAGCGTCTTCCTGCCCTCGCCGCCCCGAAGGCGCCATTCCCCCAAATCCCGTTCGCCTTTACATCGTCGTAACCCCTTTGGCGAGGCAAGGCGCGCCGGGGGACAGGCAGCCGGATCCGGACTAGGCTCTTTGCCAGTGATCGGGGCGCCCGGGGCGTGGCCGATCATGAAGAGAGCACGACAACAAGGAGAACACCATGTTTATCGTCACCAACCGGATGGTCAACGAGCAGGGCAAGACCCCCAGCGAGATCTTTGGCGAAAAACCCGCAGAGGGCCCCAACGAACTGCGCCTCGCCGAGGCCCGGCGTCAGGGCAAGCAGTGGCAGCTGGACCTGCTGCCGGATCAGATCACCGCCGAGATGGCCGCCAGCGTCGGCCTTGACCCCGACCTCCCCCACCCGGCCAGCGCCTATGTGGCGCGCAAGCTGCTGGAGCGCTGCGCCGGGACCGGCAGCACGGCCAAGCAGAAGCTCAAGACCGGCAAACACCTGCTGCTGTTCGTACACGGCTTCAACAACGATCTTGACGATGTGCTGGAACGGGCCGCGGGGCTCGAGGCCCGGTACGGCGTCGAGGTGCTCTGCTTCAGCTGGCCCGCCAATGGCGGCGGCGCCCGGGGCGTGCTGAGCTACAAGAGCGACAAGCGCGATGCCCTGGCCTCGGCCGGTGCCCTTGACCGGGTGCTGGAGAAGATGAAGGGGCTGCTCGACGAGTTCAACGGCCAGTATGTGACGCAACTGGAAGAGAAGGCCCAGAAGAAGTTCGCCGACAACGGCGAGGCCTGGGATCGCTACTTCGCCAAGGAGGTGAACAAGCGCTGCCCCTTCACCATCAACCTGCTGCTGCACAGCATGGGCAACTACCTGTTCAAGCACCTGCTGGGCAGCACCACCTACCACGCCAACCAGCTGCTGTTCGACAACATCATCATGGCCGCCGCCGACACCAACAACGAGCTTCACGCCCAGTGGGTCGATCGCATCCAGTGTCGCAACCGCCTCTACATCACCATCAATGAGCGCGATGGTGCCCTGATGGCATCGCGCATGAAGATGGGGGAGCAGCAAAAGGCGAGGCTCGGCCACTACACCCGGCGGCTGGATGCCAGAACGGCCACCTACGTGGACGTGACCAATCAGCCCCATGTGGGGGACTCTCACGCCTACTTTGAAGGGGATGCCCTCGCCAACGAGAAGGTGCTGCGCTTCTTCCACACCGTCTTCAACGGCGGCACCGGCGAGAGCGCGGAGCTGTTCGATGCGGCCCAGAACCTCTATCGCCTCTAGCCACTGCGCAAAAAAAACCACCGCCCCGAACAGGGCGGTGGTTTTTCATTATGCGCTCACTTGGTGGCTACAAGGCCGCCAGGGGCTAGTGTTCTGCCGCTTCCGGCTGGGGCGCTTCGCTGCGCTCCCGTTGCAGTTCATCGACCCTGGCCTGCCATCTGTCCTGGGCCTGTTTTTGCCCCTGGGACTCGAATTCCTGGCGCATGGTGTCGATTTTTTGGTCAAGTTTTTCCATCAGGATGTCTCCTTACATCTCGGGTTACACACTGGCTGACGGCACTGTTTGGCCAACCTGCTCACCCGATTGGACACCAGGTTTTCCCCAATTGTCCAACAAAATAAACGATTGATTATGCAAAAACCAATCTAGAAAATGGGTTAAAGCTCCTTATGAAACCCCATTATCCACCCTGAAAACGCCTGATAAAAACACTGTTTTTGCCATTGATATCAATATCTTGATATTTATAATTCGCTCAATGACTCCCTTGAGATCAGCATGACGAGGATATGCACATTTTTTTTCACAAAAACTCCCCGCTCTCCGGGTTTTGCGACCGGAAAGGCCCCCTTGTCCATCCAAGAACACGATAGGTTATGACGCAACCCATCTCTTTAATGGATAGATAATCCCCAACCCCGGCCCTGCGGCTTGCCAGCCCGACCACCAGCAGGTTCGCTTGTTACCCATCCGGGCATATCCCGCCCCACTCCCGCCCCGATAAAATGAAGCCACACCACGCCTGCTGAGCGGGTTGTTGCCGCCCTCATCTCCTCTCGTCGGAGTCATGACATGGATCTCTTCTGGTGGTTTGCCCTGCCCGTCGCCGCAGGCACCTTCTATGGGTGCTATTTCTGGAACCAGCGCCATGCCCAGCCCGACTGGCTGCGCCTTCCCACCCGCGCCGACTACCTGCACCAGCATCCCGAATGCGCCATCGACGATGAACTGGGGGCGCGCTGCTGCGCCTGCGGCTCCGACAAGGTGCTGGGCCACCCCCAGACCGGCTGGCCTGATCATCGCTTTCGCCACACCTGCCTCGCCTGCGGCAAGGCGCTCTTTCGCACCGAAGAACCCCCGATATAAGCATCCACATTCGCCCTTTTTGTATGGCGATGTATGGCGATGGCAGATGCTGACACCCGCGAAGCAGCAAAGAGCACGCGCTCGGGACAGGGGGATGGCGCAGGCGTCCTGACAGGGAGAGCGCCGACCAGGTCAGAATGGGTTGTCGTTTGTGACCCTGTTTCGTACTATTGCCCGCCACTGCGAACCCCCTTTTCCGGCCCGGGCGTCACGCACGGCGCGGGCCCACAAACGGATAGCGATCCCATGACATCTCTGACCCACTGCTCGGTGCTGGCGATGACGCTGGTTGCACTGCCCGCCCTCGCCTCCGGTGACGGTGACGGGTGCGGCTTCTGGCTCACCGACTGCCCTCTCCCCACCTATCCGCTCTATCTCAACGAGAACGACACCCGGGGCAACCTGCTGATGCTGCTGGGGGATGCCCAGCATCACCCCCTGCCCTTCACCCTGCCGGCAGATCCGCTGAACGAGCGCAGCCAGCCGCTGTTCTACCTCACCCGCCTCCCCCAGCCGGAGGAGGTGGAGGACCCGGCGCTGCGCGAGCAGCTCGGCAGCCGGCTGGCCGCCTACGACCCGTCCCTCCCACCGCTGCTCGAGCACTACGCGGGCCACGACTCCCTCTACGGCCACGCCATCTCCAACTCCCTCTCCTCGGTCAGCGCGTTTCTGGACGCCCTCGAGCAGAGCGGGGTGCCCGCCCCGGAGCGCACGTCGCTGCTGCGAAGCCGTCTGCTGATCCTGGGACAACAGGAGAGCCCGGCCCCCGCGACCGAAATGAGCGATGCTGCCCTGGAGTGGCAGAGGTATCTGCAGTCCGCCCGGCACTTCTACGAGAGCCGCTTCGAGGAGGCCCGCGCAGGCTTTGCCGCCTTGCAGCAGGCCAAGGCCCCCTGGGTGGCCGAGAGCGCGACCTACATGGTGATGCGCACGGAGATCAACCTCGCGATGAAGGAGGCGAAGGACGAATACGGCGATCAGGACGTGACCAGGAGCGACAAGGAGGCCCTTCGCCGCGCCATGGCCCAGGGCCAGGCCTATCTGGTGGCCTACCCGCAAGGGCGCTACGCCAGCTCGACCAGAGGACTGTTCAGACGCATCCAGTGGATGTCCGGTGATCTCGGCGCCCTGCGGGATGCCTATGACGAGGCCATGGCAACCCGCCAGCCCTTGCCGGCGCTGGAGGCCCTGGTCAACGAGATCGATCTCACCCTGCTCAGTGGCGATGCCTATCGCCATCAGGCGGCCTATCAGGACTCGGCCCAGCCGGCGCTGCTGTTCGTCAATGCCCTGCGGGGTCTCAGACCGACCTATGAGCGGCCGCGGGACTGGCAAGATGCCCAGCTGGACGACGCCATCGCGCACCTGCAAAAAACCGGTCACCAGGCGCAGGCGGCCTATCTCAAGGCCTACGCCCTCTTTTTGGTCAAGCAGTTCGAGCAGGTGCTGGCCCTGCCCTCCCCGGGGCAGGAGGACGCCACCCTGGCATTCAGCCACCAGATGCTGCGCATCTGGGCCTGGCAGGGCATGAAGGCCTTCGACAAGGCCGAGCAGGCCCTGATGGCACTGGTGGCCTCCCCCCTGGGTCAGGCCCAGCAGGCGTTCGTGGAGAACGTGCTGGCGGATCACTGGGTGCGCACCGGCAACACGGCCGCCATCTTCCAGCCGGGCAGCCCCATCACCCAGCTGCGCATCCGCGCGGCCGTGCTCAAGCAGGAGGCCGAACCCGCCCTGTTGCGCCAGCAAGCCAGTCAGGGCCCGAGCGCGGCGGAGCGGCAGATTGCGCTCCATACCCTGCTGGTGCGGGATCTCATCGCCAGCGACCCGGCCACCTTCTTGCAGGATGTGGCCCTCATCCCCGCCGATTACAAGGAGGCGACCCCTCCCGCCGACGCGCCCTGGGAGCCCGTGCCCAACGGGGATGTGCGCCTCTCGGCGTTCCAGTGGCGCGGAGAGGGGACGCCCCAGGGCTACCACTGCCGGGATCTGGCCCAGACCCTTGGCGCCCTGGTGCAGCGCCCCGACGATGGTCATGCCCTCAACTGCTTCGGGGAATACCTGCGCAGCCGGGATCCCCATATCGACCTGTGGCAGGATCGCGAGATGATCTGGGGGCTGGCGCAAGACGAGCGTCCCACGTTCCCGAGTCGCCTCGCCCTCTATCAGGCCGTGATGGCCAACCCCAAGGCGGAGCCCGAAGACAAGAGCTATGCCCTCTATCGCGCCATCCAGTGCTATGCCCCCTCCGGCTACAACAGCTGCGACAGCCAGGAGATCCCCAAACGCACCCGGCAGGCCTGGTTCAACACCCTCAAGCAGCGCTATGGCAACTCGGTGTGGGCCAGATCCCTCAAATACTACTGGTGAGCCATGAGCAGACCCCCTGAGCGCGCCCTGCTGGCGCTGCTGCTGACGGCCCTGGCCACCCCCCTTGAGGCCAGTGTCGATGCCAGCGCCTATCACGGGTTCTGGCTCTGGTCCGCCACCCGCCACCAGCCGGTACTGGAACAGGCCAGCACCCTCTATCTGCATCAGGGGGAGATCCTGGACAGGCCCGGCGGCCCCCGCTTCGTCAAGCTGGGGCGTGTTCCCTCCCCCCTCAAGGCCGGGCAGGTCTGGCTGGTGGTGCGTGTCAACGCCCTCCCCCTCTCCCCCGCCCACGAGCAGGTGCTGGTGCGCCTCTACGAGGGGTGGCGCGCGGCCGGGGCCAGGGTGGCGGGCATCCAGATCGACTTCGATGCGGCGACCCGCCAGCTCGATCGCTATGGCAACGCCCTGCAACAACTGCGGCGCGCCCTGCCTCCCGAGTGCAAGCTCAGCGTGACGGGGCTGCTCGACTGGGCGAAAACGGGGGACGTGGCAGAGCTCAATCGCCTGCCCGTGGACGAGCTGGTGATCCAGACCTATCAGGGCACGCGTACGGTGCCGGGCTATCAGGCCTATCTGCCCGCCATGGCGCACCTGACCATCCCGTTCAAGGTAGGGCTGGTGCAGGATGGGGAGTGGGATCCCGCCTGGCAGACAACACTGGCCGCCTCCCCCCACTACCGGGGCGAGGTGGTCTTCCTGCTCAACCGCCCGGCGCCGATCCCGGGGACCAGCCCCCCTGTTCCCCGGCATGACGCCCACTGAGACGCGGGTGAACCCTATCGGGGCACAGGGGCAAGGGCGTGCCCACGGCAAGCAGCAGTGGCCGACCCTGATCCGGCTGGTGGCATCCACACCGGGCGAGATGCCGTGCGAGAGGAACGCCGCCCGAGCCACCACATCGGTCAAGCCCGCCATCGTGCTGCGCGCCACGCGCCGTCACAAACAGGAAGAGAAACAAGGATGACGTTTGTCGAGATGAACCCCGCTCACCTGCCGCTGGCCCTGCTGCTGGAGGCCGATCCCGCCGCGTCGCGCATCGCCGCCTACCTGCCCGGGGCCTGGGGCTTTGCCGCCTTGGCGGACAACGAGGTCGTGGGGGCCTGCGTGGCGGGCCTGGTGGGGGAGCAAACCGCCGAGATCTTCAACATCGCCGTTGCCCCCAACCGCCAGCAGCAGGGCATCGGCTCCGGCCTGCTGCGCTTCGTGCTGGCGAACCTGACCGGGAAGGGGATAGGCCGCGTCGAACTCGGTACCGGCAGCTTCGGCCACCAGCTCACCTATTACCAGCGCCACGGCTTTCGCGTCCATGCCGTCGTGAAGGATCACTTCCTCATCCACTATCCCGAGCCCCTGATGGAGCACGGCATCCAGCACAAGGACATGCTGCGCCTCTCCCTCGCACTGGCGCCGGACACCGCCTCCCCCTGACCCGAGAGGTAAGCCCCGCTCTCCCCCTGATGGCCGCCCCCTGTGGTACACTCCGCCATCCCCTGTTTTTGGTAGGCATGCGATGAAATCAGCCCGTCCCCGTCTCTCCCTCTCCGCCCGCCCTGACGCAGGCCGCACGGCCAGCGGGCCCACCACGGTGCACCCATCCCAACACCGGGAGGCCCGGCACCCAGGGAGAGTCAACGAGCGCAAACCGGCCCCCGCCCCGGTGGATCGCAAGCTGCTGCTCTTGAACAAGCCTTACATGGTGCTCTGCCAGTTCACCGACGAGGCGGGCCGCGAGACCCTCAAGGATTACATCAAAGAGCCCGGCATCTATGCCGCGGGCAGGCTGGATCGAGACAGCGAAGGGCTCTTGCTGCTCACCAACGACGGCAAGTTGCAAGCACGCCTCACCCAGCCGGGAGAGAAGACCCCCAAGACCTACTGGGTGCAGGTGGAAGGCATCCCGAGCGAGGAGAAACTGTCCGCTCTTCGCGCCGGAGTGGAACTCAACGACGGCATGACCCTGCCCGCCGGGGCGCGCATCATGGATGACCCTGCGGTGTGGCCACGCAATCCGCCCATACGCGAGCGCAGGGAGATCCCCACCTGCTGGCTGGAGATCAAAATAGTGGAGGGGCGCAACCGCCAGGTGCGGCGCATGACCGCCCACATTGGCCACCCCACCTTGCGCCTCATCCGCTACGCCATCGGGGAGTGGACCCTCGATGGTCTGGCGCCGGGAGAGAGCCGCGCCCTGCCCGCCCCCGAGCTGGCAACCGCGCCACGACCAGCCGCCACGCAAGGCAAACCACGGGCATCCGCCGCAGCCGGGGGCACTGGCCGCAGTGCCCCCCGCACCGCCCGGCCAACAGATCAGGATCCACCCCAGGGGCGGGACCGCCGCGGGACAGACCCGCGCCCCGGCAATCGCAGCGGCGGGCGCACCACCGCCCGCCGTCCGGCTCGCACCAAGCCCTCTGAATGAAGGCGACAGCGGATCTGCATCGAACGCCCCTGCCGGGGCACAGTCAACAAGACAAGGAGTCCTTATGAGCGATCACCCACCGCTGCCCACCCGCCTCACCGTGGCCGCCCTGGTGCACTGGCAAGGGCGTTTCTTGCTGGTGGAAGAGGAGATTGCGGGCCAGCGCCGCTTCAACCAGCCCGCCGGCCACGTGGAGCCGGGAGAAGATCTCATCCAGGCGGCCTGCCGCGAGCTGAAGGAGGAGACCGGACTCACCGCCGCGCCCACCGGCTGGCTCGGGGTCTACCTCTTCAAACCGGCGGACAGCGAGGCCACCTTTGTGCGCACCGCCGTCATCTTCGACCTTGAAAAGTCGCCCGGTCAGCACCATCCAGAGGATCCCGACGGTGACGTACTGGCCTGTCACTGGCTCAGCCTAGAGGAGATTGCCGAGTGCAAGCCCGCCCTGCGAAGCCCTCTGGTGTGGCAGTGTATCCAGGACTATCTGGCAGGCACCCGCTTGCCGCTGTCGGCCCTCAAGGCCTTCATCTAAGCGCCATTGGACGCTCTTTTTGACGCTATGGGACCGAGACAAGAAAAACGATTTCCCGCCGCCGGGCTTCCAAGGGGAACGGCGGCAGGGAGATGTGACCGGGGGCGCAAAACTCTGGTAGAATACGCCCCGTTTAAACGAACTGGTAACTTCGACTAATGACAGACAACAGCCAAATCAAGGTGATCGTCGGCATGTCCGGCGGCGTGGATTCTTCCGTCTCGGCCTACCTGCTCCAGCAGCAGGGCTATCAGGTCGAAGGCTTGTTCATGAAGAACTGGGAAGAAGACGACACGGACGAGTACTGCTCTGCCGCCCAGGATTTGGCTGATGCCAAGGCCGTCTGCGACAAGCTGGGGATGAAACTCCACACCATCAACTTCGCCGCCGAATACTGGGACAACGTCTTCGAACACTTCCTGGAAGAGTACAAGGCGGGTCGCACCCCGAACCCGGACATCCTGTGCAACAAGGAGATCAAGTTCAAGGCGTTCCTGGAGTTTGCCGCCGAAGAGCTGGGGGCCACCTACATCGCCACCGGCCACTATGTGCGCCGTGACGACAGCACCGGCCGCCCGCGCCTGCTGCGCGGCCTCGATACCAACAAGGATCAGAGTTACTTCCTCTATACCCTGAGCGAAGCCCAGGTGGGTCAGAGCCTGTTCCCGGTCGGGGATCTGGAAAAACCCGAGGTGCGCCGCATCGCCGAGCAGCTGGATCTCATCACCGCCAAGAAGAAAGACTCCACCGGCATCTGCTTCATCGGTGAGCGCAAGTTCAAGGACTTCCTGGCCAAGTTCCTGCCCGCCCAGCCCGGCCCCATCGAAACCGTGGACGGCAAGATCATCGGCGAGCATCAGGGGGTGATGTACCACACCCTGGGCCAGCGCAAGGGGCTTGGCATCGGCGGTCGCAAAGATGCCACCGAAGAGGCCTGGTACGTGGTGGACAAAGAGGTGGAGCGCAACACGCTCGTGGTGGCGCAAGGGGAACACCCCCGCCTCTACTCCGACGGCCTGGTCGCGAGCCAGCTGCACTGGGTGGATCGCACCCCCATTCGCGCGCCGCGCCGCTGCACCGTCAAGACCCGTTACCGTCAGGAAGACATCCCCTGCCTGATCCAGCCCATCGACGATGAGACCATCCGGGTCATCTTCGACGAGAAACAGGCTGCGGTGACCCCGGGCCAGTCCGCCGTCTTCTACGACGGGGAAGTGTGTCTGGGCGGTGGCATCATCGAACAACGTTTCAGCCATCCGGTCTAAGGGCTGGGCGCTCACGAGCGTCCGCGCTGTACTCCCTTCTCCCCTCGCGGGAGAAGGGACAAAGAAAGAAGCAGCAGAGTAATACAGGCACAAAGCAGCGACGTATGACCGACAAATTCCAGGGCCGGATCATGGCCTGCGGCGGCATCAGCCGGTGAACGAACAGAACAGGGCCGTGAACATATGAGCGACAAATTCCAGGGCCGGATCATGGCCTGCGACGGCATCAGCCGGTGAACGAACAGAACAGGGCCGTGAACATATGAGCGACAAATTCCAAGACAGAACCATGGCCTTCGCAGGCATCTGCCAGGCCGCCTATCTGGTGCAGAAAGTGGCCCGTGACGGCTCCTGCGACGAAGCCTCCCTGCGCGAGAGCCTGCAAAGCATTCTGGTCACCAACCCCACGCAGCCGCTGGAAGTGTTCGGCAGCCACCTGGCTATTCGCGACGGCTATCGCGCCCTGGTGGAACAGCTGGGGGCCGACGGCAGCCAGAAGAATGCCGAGCTGACCCGCTACGTGGTGAGCCTGATCGCGCTGGAGCGCAAGCTCGCCAAGCGCAAGGACATCCTCAACATGCTGGGGGAGCGGATCAGCCAGATCGGCCGCCAGCAACAGCATTTCGATCTGCTCGACGAGCAGATCCTGGCCAACATGGCGAGCATCTACAGCGACCTTATCAGCCCCATCGGGCCGCGCATCCAGGTGGCGGGCACCCCGCTGTTCCTGCAGCAGCCCCTGGTGCAGCACAAGGTGCGCGCCCTGCTGCTCGCAGGCATCCGCGCCGTGGTGCTGTGGCGCCAGCTCGGCGGCAGCCGTACCCAGATCATCTTCGCCCGCAAGAAGATGGTGGAACTGGCCAAACGATTTTAACCCCCACACCAATCATCAGGAGTTCACCCCATGGAGCTGTCCGCGCTGACTGCCGTTTCCCCGATTGACGGTCGTTATGGCGACAAGGCCGATGCCCTGCGCCCTATCTTCTCCGAATTCGGTCTGCTGCGTTTTCGCGTCGAAGTCGAGGTGCGCTGGTTGCAAAAACTGGCCAGCCACGCCGGGATCCCGGAAGTCCCTGCCCTGAGCGAGGCAGCCAATGCCGTGCTTGACGGCATCGTCAGCAACTTCAACGAGCAGGATGCCGCCCGCATCAAACAGATCGAGCGCACCACCAACCATGATGTGAAAGCGGTGGAGTACTTCCTGAAAGAGAAGGTGGAAGTGAACCCGGAGCTGGCCGCCGTCAGCGAATTCATTCACTTCGCCTGCACCTCGGAAGACATCAACAACAACTCCCACGGCCTGATGCTGAAGACCGCCCGGGAAGAGGTGATCAAGCCTTATTGCGAAAAGCTCATCAGCGAGATCAAGCGCCTGGCCGTCGAGTACCGAGACATGCCGCTGCTCTCCCGTACCCACGGTCAGCCAGCGACCCCGAGCACCATGGGCAAGGAGATGGCCAACGTCGCCTACCGTCTGGAGCGCCAGCTCAAGCAGATCATGGCGGTGGAGCTGCTGGGCAAGATCAACGGTGCCGTGGGCAACTACAACGCTCACATCAGCGCCTACCCGGATGTGGACTGGCACCAGTTCTCCGAGGAGTTCGTCACTTCTCTCGGCCTGACCTGGAACCCCTACACCACCCAGATCGAGCCCCACGACTATATCGCCGAGCTGTTCGACGCCCTGGCCCGCTTCAACACCATCCTGATCGACTTTGACCGTGACGTCTGGGGTTACATCTCCCTGGGCCACTTCAAGCAGCGCACCATCGCCGGCGAAATCGGCTCCTCCACCATGCCCCACAAGGTCAACCCCATCGACTTCGAGAATTCCGAAGGCAATCTGGGTCTGGCCAACGCCGTGTTCCAGCACCTGGCGAGCAAACTGCCCATCTCCCGCTGGCAGCGTGATCTCACCGACTCGACCGTGCTGCGCAACCTGGGTGTGGCGGTGGGTTACTCCCTGATTGCCTATCAGGCGACCCTGAAGGGCATCTCCAAGCTGGAAGCCAACGCGGACGCCATGGCCGCCGATCTGGACGCCAACTGGGAAGTGCTGGCGGAACCCATCCAGACCGTGATGCGCCGCTACGGCATCGAGAAGCCCTACGAGAAGCTCAAAGAGCTGACCCGTGGTCGCCGCGTCGACGCCGAAGGGATGCGCACCTTCATCGACACCCTGGCACTGCCGGAAGCGGTCAAGGTCGAGCTCAAGAAGCTGACCCCGGCCAACTACATCGGCGACGCCCAGCGTCTGGTCGATCTGCTGAAATAAGTGATGTAACCGAACCGGCGGGGGCTCTGTCATGACGGCAGGGCCCCCGTTGATTTTGGCCCATTTGATATGATCACCCTCTATCGGGCCATTTCAGAGCCCTTGCCCAAGCCCGCCTTGGGCAAGCCCTCTCACAAGATACGAGAAGCACCATGTACCAACTCAATCTGGATATCGCTCACTTCCTCGAGCACTACTGGCAGAAGCGCCCGCTCCTCATCAAGGGCGGTTTCACCGACTTTCAGGATCCCATCAGCCCGGACGAGCTGGCGGGTCTGGCCATGGAAGAGGTGATCGAATCGCGCCTGGTCACCCGCTTCAACAACAAGTGGGAGGCGGCCCACGGCCCCTTCGAATCCTACGATCACCTGGGGGAAGAGAACTGGACCGTGCTGGTGCAGGCGTGCAACCACTGGGTACCCGAGGTGCACGAGCTGGCGGTGCCCTTCCAGTTCATCCCGGGCTGGCGCTTTGACGATGTGATGGTGAGCTTCTCCACCCCTCACGGCGGTGTCGGCCCCCACATCGACAACTACGATGTCTTCATCACCCAGGGTCAGGGCAAGCGCCACTGGCGGGTCGGCGATGCCAAGCCCTTGAACGAGTTCGCCGCCCACGCGGCCCTGCTGCACTGCGAGCCGTTCGAGGCGATCATCGACGTCATCATGGAGCCGGGCGACATCCTCTACATCCCGCCCGGATTCCCCCACGAGGGCTACGCCATCGAGCCCTCCCTGAACTTCTCGGTGGGTTTCCGCGCACCGGACGCCAAGGCCCTTGTCTCCTCCTTTGCCGATCACCTGATCGACAACGAGATCCGCACCGAACGTTACGGCGACCCGGACCTCCAGCCCCGCGCCCGCCACGGGGAAATCCAGCCCCATGAGCTGCACCGCCTGCGGGAGCTGATGCAACAGGCCCTCGACGACGAGACCCTGTTCAAGGAGTGGTTCGGCACCATGATCTCCGAGGCCAAGCACGATCTGGACGTCAATCCGGTGGAGCCGGACTACAGCGCCGACGAGGTGGCCGACCTGCTGAGCCAGGGGGAGCCCGCCATCAAGGTGCCGGGGTTGCGCAGCGTCTGGTTCAGCGGCGAGAGCCGCACCTGCTACATCGACGGCGAAGCCTGGACCCTGCCAAGCGAGGATCCGGCCGCCATCGCGCTCCTGTGCGACAAGGACATCATCACCCAGGACGCGCTGGTGGAACTGGCCGATCAGGCGGGCTTCCTGCAACTGCTGACCCGGCTGGTCAACCGCGGCTACTGGTTCTTCGGCTGATCCAGAGGGCTGCCGCCCCTCCCGGCGTGCCGGGAGGGGCGGCGTTTTTTCCGCTGTAGGCCAACCGGCTCCTGCCCTGCGTTGCTTCGCCCTGACGCCGCGGGAGGGAGTGACTACACTGGATGACGGCCAACGGCATCGGGCCGGATCGCCCCCGCAATGGGGACCCTGTTGTTTGTCATTTAACAACATGGGATCGGGCAGGATGCGGGGCCAGAAATGGGAACCAAATGGCCTCAGTTGCGGAAAATCAATTATTTTAGCCCCTAAAATGAGCTGTGAGCGAAAACGTTATCTTTCAAATTGAGGCTGTTTTCGCTCAAAACGTTGTTTCTGGATCATAAAAAGTATCCAAAAACTGGTGTATATTGCACGGCGGAAATTCCTTAACCATGAAGACTGACATGAAAAAGACCAAAATCGTCTGCACCATCGGTCCCAAGACCGAATCCAAAGAAATGCTGGGCAAGATGCTGGATGCCGGCATGAACGTCATGCGCCTGAACTTCTCCCACGGCGACTACGCCGAACACGGTGGTCGCATCAGCAACCTGCGCGCTGTCATGGCCGAAACCGGCAAGCACGCAGCCATCCTGCTGGACACCAAGGGTCCGGAAATCCGCACCATCAAGCTCGAAGGCGGCAACGACGTCTCCCTGGTCGCCGGCCAGACCTTCACCTTCACCACCGACCAGACCGTGGTGGGCAACAAAGACAAAGTCGCCGTCACCTATGCCGGCTTTGCCAGCGACCTGCGCGTCGGCAACCGCATCCTGGTTGACGACGGCCTGATTGGCCTGGACGTCATCGAAATCACCGAGCGCGAAGTGATCTGTAAAGTGCTCAACAACGGTGACCTGGGCGAGAACAAGGGCATCAACCTGCCGGGCGTCTCCATCAAGCTGCCGGCCCTGGCCGAGAAAGACAAGCGCGACCTCATCTTCGGTTGCGAGCAAGGCGTTGATTTCGTTGCTGCCTCCTTCATTCGCAAGAAAGAAGACGTGCTGGAAATCCGTGAGCACCTGAAAGCCCACGGCGGCGAGAACATCCAGATCATCTCCAAGATCGAAAACCAGGAAGGCCTGGACAACTTCGACGAGATCCTGGCTGTCTCCGACGGCATCATGGTTGCCCGTGGCGACATGGGTGTCGAAATCCCGGTAGAAGAAGTGATCTTCGCCCAGAAGATGATCATCGAGAAGTGCAACAAAGCCCGCAAAGTGGTCATCACCGCCACCCAGATGCTGGACTCCATGATCAAGAACCCGCGTCCGACCCGCGCCGAAGCTGGCGACGTGGCCAACGCCATCCTGGACGGTACCGACGCAGTCATGCTGTCCGGTGAGTCCGCCAAGGGCAAGTACCCGCTGGAAGCCGTGACCATCATGGCCACCATCTGCGAGCGTACCGATGCCGTGATGCCGTCCAACCTGTCTGCTGCCAACGACAGCAACAAGCTGCGCATCACCGAAGCGGTCTGCAAAGGCGCGGTAGAGACCTCCGAGAAGCTGGACGCCCCGCTGATCGTGGTTGCCACCGAAGGCGGCAAGTCTGCCAAGGCCATCCGCAAGTACTTCCCGAAAGCCTGGATCCTGGCCATCACCACCAACAAGAAGACCGCTGCCCAGCTGGTGCTGACCAAGGGTGTGGTTGCTCACGTGGTTGACTCCATCGCCTCCACCGACGACTTCTATCGCATCGGCAAAGAAGCTGCGCTGGAAATCGGCATGGGCGTGAAGGGTGACGTGGTTGTCATGGTCTCCGGTGCCCTGGTACCGAGCGGTACCACCAACACCGCCTCCGTTCACGTACTGTAATCAGTCCTGAACCGATGAAAGCGGCGCCTGCGGGCGCCGTTTTTTTTTTATCTCTCCCCCTGCTGCCCCTCTTGCGCCGGTGCTAGAATCCACGCGGATTTTACCCTGGTGGAAAATCCCCCGAACATCGCATAATCACCCGGACGCTTTATGCTCTCAACACGCTTCAAAAGAGCCTCGGCCACCCTGCTGCCGCTGCTCTGTTTACTCATCACCTTCTGGACCCCGAGCACCCTGGCGCAGGATCTGCCCCAGCGCGCCACCGTGCAGCGGGCGCTCGACGCCCTCGGCAAGTCGGACACCCCTACGGCCAGCCAGCAGGCGGACCAGAAGTTCCTGACTGACACCCTCTCCCTCCTCGACAGCATCGACAAGGAGAAGAGCAAGGCCAAAACCCAGAGCGAACGCCTGCGCACCCTGCCGGCAGAGCTCAAGGAGATCGGCGCCAAGCTCGACGCCCTGACCCAGGGCAAGAGCCCGGAGCAGCTCAAGAGCGAATACGCCACCATGAGCCTGGCGGAGCTCGATGCCCGCCAACCCGAGATCATGGCCAACATGCAGGCGGCCCAGGAGGCCCTTGGCACCATCGGCAGCCAGATCACCAACCTGCAGACCCTGCCGGAGCGGGCCCAGGCCAGCATGAGCCGCGCCTATCAGCGCAGCCAGGAGATCCGCACCCGCCTCAACGCCGGGGACGGGGTGAGCAGCGCCGAGAAGATGAAGCTTAATGCCGAGCTGGCCCTGCTGGATCTGCAACTGGCCAACCTGCAAAAGGAGCTGGACAACCGCACCAGCATGCAGGATCTGGTGGTCAAGCAACGGGACTACCAGAGTGCCCGTCTCGCCAGTGAAGAGCAGAAACTGCAGGCATTGCAGGAGCAGAGCAGCGCCAAGCGCCTGGGGGATACCGAGAAGACCGCCGAAGAGACCGGCGAACTGGTGGCCGCCGAAGACAACCCCCTGGTGCAAAAAGAGCAGGAGCTCAACTACCAGCTCAGCCAGCAGCTCATCAGCTCCACCAACAGCCTCAACACCCTGGCCCAGAAGAACCTGC
This sequence comes from Aeromonas sp. QDB18, assembly GCF_027705325.1. Lineage (NCBI taxonomy): Bacteria > Pseudomonadati > Pseudomonadota > Gammaproteobacteria > Aeromonadales > Aeromonadaceae > Aeromonas > Aeromonas sp. QDB18. Next base: position 13,170 of record NZ_JAPDBQ010000028.1, on the reverse strand, counting down.
AGGCGAAGAGCATGCTGGAGCGCGGCACCCAGACCGAGCGCAACCTCAACGAACAGGTGCAGATGCTCAAGGGCAACCTGCTGCTCTCGCGCATCCTCTATCAGCTCTACCAGCAACTGGAAGCGGCCCCCTCCACCCTGGTGAAGAACCTGGAGGAGCAGATCGCCGACCTGCACCTGGCCCAGTTCGAACTGAGCCAGCAGCGTGACCAGCTGTTCCAGAAGAACCAGTATCTGGACAACCTCATCGCCAGCAGCGGCGAGACGGTGAGCGACGAAGACAGGGCCAGCCTTGCCAAGCTCATCGACACCCGCATCGGCCTGCTGGATCAGCTCAACCGCCAGATGGATGCCCAGCTCACCAACGCCATCAGCCTGCAACTGACCCAGCAGCAGCTGACCCGGGTCTATGCCTCCATCGAGTTCACCCTGCAGCAGCACATCTTCTGGGTGAGCAGCAACAAGCCCATCGACGCCAAGTGGTTCATCACCTGGCCAGCCCAGGCCTTCAAGCAGGCCTCCGACTGGGTGCTGAAACCGGACTGGAGCGGCTGGGGCGACATGCTGCTGGCGGTCTCCCTGCTCTCCCTGCCACTGCTGCTGGTGGGGGGCCTGCTGCTGTGGAAGCGCGGCACCCTGCTCGAGCGCCAGAAGAAGATCGTCAAGGATCTGGGACGTTTTCGTCAGGACAGCCAGTGGCACACCCCCCGTGCCCTGCTGTTCACCGTGCTGCAACGCCTGCCGGGCACCCTCTTCATCCTGGCCGCCGGCCTGCTGCTCGCCTATTGCGGTCTGCTGAGCCCGAAACTCATTTTCCAGATCACCCTGAACCTGGCCCTCGGCTACCTGGTGTTCAGCGTCTACCTGTCGGTGATGCGACCAGGGGGCATCGGCGAGACCCACTTCCGCATGCCGCGGGACGAGCTGCAGGCCAAGCGCAACAGCATGCGCTACCTCTGGCTGCCCCTGCTGCCCCTCATCATGCTGTCGACCAAGGCGGTGGTGGAGCCCTCCTCCCTTGGCAACGACGTCATCGGCCAGGGCATGACCATGCTGCTGCTGGGGCTGACCGCCTACCTGGTGCTGCCCATCTCCCGCGCCCGCATCAAGGGCGAGGCGAGCATGTTGCAGACCCTGACCGCCGTCGCCCTGGCGCTGGCGCCGGTGGCCCTGATGGTGCTGGCAGCCCTTGGCTACTACTACACGGCCCTGAAACTCACCGGCAGGCTCATCGAGTCCTTCTACCTCATCATCATCTGGGGTCTGGTCTATCGCACCGCCCTGCGCGGTCTTGAGCTGGCGGCCCGTCGTCTGGCCTATCGCCGCGCGGTCGCCAAGCGGGAACACAAGACCCAGGAGGATGCGGAAGGGGGCGAAGCCATCGAAGAGCAGCCCATGGATCTGGAAGAGGTCAGCCAGCAGTCCCTGCGTCTGACCCGCATCATGCTGCTGCTGGTGTTCGGCGTCGCCTTCTACTGGCTCTGGTCTGATCTGGTGGCGGTCTTCACCTACCTCGACAGCGTGGTGCTGTGGCACAAGAGCGAGGGGACCGGGGCCAACGCCGTGCTCTATCCCATCAGCCTGAGCGACGTGCTGACCGGCCTCTTCGTGTTTGGTGCGGCTCTGTCGCTGGCCCGCAACCTGCCGGGCCTGCTGGAGGTGCTGGTGCTCTCCAAGCTGCGCCTTGCCCAAGGCACGGCCTATGCCTTCACCACCATGCTCAACTACGCCCTGATCGGGGTGGGCAGCCTGACGGCGCTGGCCATGCTGGGGGTCCAGTGGGAGAAGCTGCAGTGGCTGGCCGCCGGTCTCTCGGTCGGTATCGGTTTCGGCATGCAGCAGATCGTCTCCAACTTCATCTCAGGCATCATCATCCTGTTCGAGCGCCCGGTGCGGATCGGCGACACCGTCACCATCGGCACCATCTCGGGCACGGTCAACAAGATCAGGATCCGCTCCACCACCCTCACCGACTTCGACCGCAAGGAGGTGATCATCCCGAACCAGCAGTTGATGATAGAGCGGCTCATCAACTGGTCCCTGTCCGACACCGTCACCCGGGTCATCGCCCGGGTCGGGGTGGCCTATGGCTCGGATCTGGATCTGACCCGCAAGCTGTTGATGCAGGCCGCCATGGAGAACAGCCGGGTGCTGAAAGACCCGGCCCCCATCGTCTACTTCCTCACCTTCGGACCCAGCACACTGGATCACGAGCTGCGCTTCTTCGTGAGCGAGCTGGGGGATCGCAACCCGGCCATCGACGAGCTGAACCGCCGCATCGACGTGCTGTTCCGCGAGCATGGCATCGAGATCGCGTTCAACCAGATGGACGTCTACATCAAGAACATGCAGGGAGACGAACAGAAGGTGGAATCCCGCCCGGCGCTGCCGCCGGCGGGGAACCAGCCCGTCTGATCCCGCCCGCTTCACAGGCCCCGTCACGGGGCCTGTTTTTTTCTGCCCGCCCCCCGCCTTGGAAAGCGCAGATCGCCCCCAATATAGGGAAGACAACGGACTGTCTGCACGAGGAACCCAATGGACTCGCTCTACGCTGTGGTGCTCTTTGCCATCTCGGCATCGGTCATCCCCGGCCCCAACAACATCATGGTGATGAGCGCCGGCGCCAGCATCGGGATACGCAAGAGCCTGCCCTTGCTCATGGGGATCTGCGTCGGCTTCACCCTGATGCTGTTGCTGGTGGGGCTGGGCTTTGGCCAGCTCTTTACCCGCTTCCCCGAACTCCACATGTTCATCAAGTGCGCGGGCACCCTCTATCTGCTCTATCTTGCCTGGCTCATCGCCCGCCCGACGGACGGGATGGCTGACAGCAACGGAACCCGCCCGTTCGGCTTTTTCAAGGGTGCCCTGTTCCAGTGGGTCAATGCCAAGGCCTGGGTGGTTGCCACCGGTGCCATCGCCGCCTTCACCAGCGCGGGAAGCGACCCCTTTGAGCAGCACCTCGTCATCGCCCTGACCTTCTTCATCGTCTCTTTCCCCTGCGTCGGACTCTGGCTCCTGTGCGGTTCCCTGCTCAAGCGCTGGCTGGCAAACGATCTTGCCCGTCGCCGCTTCAACCAGGTGATGGCAGCCCTGCTGGTACTGTCAGTGGTGCCCGTCATTCGCGAGATCCTGATCCCCGCCTGAGACGCCGGGACTCCCCTTTCCCTTGACCCGACGGATGGCCGTCGCAAAGGAGATGCAATGCAACAAGTGGTCTATGTGGCCAACCCGGTGAGCGGGTTGATCCATGTGTTTCGCCTCGAGGCAGGCACCCTCGCCCCGCTGCAGGAAGTGCAGACCGGCGGCGAGGTGCAGCCCCTGGTCATCAGCCCGGACCGGCGCTGGCTCCATGCGGGGGTGCGTCCCGATTTTCGGGTGCTGAGTTTCCCCATCGCCGCCGATGGGCGGCTCGGGGCCCCGACCTCGGCGCCCCTCGAGGGCAGCGCCTCCCACACCTGCATGGACGGCAGCGGCCGCCTCTTCTTTGCCGCCTCCTACGCCTTCAACCACGTCACCGTCTCCCGCCAGGATCAGGCGGGCCGGATGCAGCCCCCTCACCAGCGTCTCGACCACCTGATGGCGGCCCACTCGGTCACCTGGCTTGCGGGGCAAAACGGGGAGCAGGAGCTGCTGGTGGCCTGCCTGAAAGAGGACAGGGTGCGCCGCTTTGCCCTGGTGGACGAGAAGCTGGTTCCCCATCCCTTGGGGGACATTCACACCGCCCCCGGCGCCGGGCCCCGCCATCTGGCCCTGCACCCGGACAACGGCGATCTCTATTGCCTCAACGAACTCGATGCCACCCTCAATCGCTACCACAGGGAGGCGGATGGACAGATAGTGGCGCGCGAGAGCCTGGACATGCTGCCCCCAGGCTATGAGGGGGAGCGCTGGGGCGCCGACCTGCACCTGACCCCGGATGGACGTTTTCTCTACACCAGCGAACGGGCCAGCAGCCTGCTCACCCTGTTCGGCGTATCCCCCCAAGATGGCGCCCTCATCCCCCTCGGCCACTTCCCGACCGAGGCCTGTCCCCGGGGCTTTGCCATCGACCACAGCGGCCACTGGCTCATCGCGACCGGGCAGCAATCCCATGAGGTGGCGCTGCATGCCATCGACCCCGAAAGCGGCCAGCTCACCCCGGGCCCACGGAGCAAGGTGGGCAAGGGGGCCATGTGGGTGAGGGTGCTCGCCCTCCCCTGAGATGGCGAAAAACGGGCATAAAAAAAACCATGGCACTGCCATGGCCTGCGTGAGCCGGCCCCCTCAGGAGCCGGTCACTTCCTTCAGGAAACCGGTGAAACGATGCCAGGACTTGGCATCGGCATCGGCGCGGTAGTTGTCCGAGCCAAAGACGCTGAACGCGTGGGGAGCACCGCTGTAGCTGGTCGCCTCGTGCTTCACCCCGGCGCTCTCCAGCTCGGCCACCAGCGCCGCAAACTGACCCAGAGAGACCGCCTCGTCGGCGCTGCCGTGCTGGACAAGCAACTCTCCCTTCACCTCTTTGTAGTCCTGCCCGGCCGGGGTCTCCAGCCCGCCGTGTACGCTCACCACCCCCTTGAGATCCGCCCCGCTGCGGGCCAGCTCCAGCACGGCGGCGCCGCCGAAGCAGTAACCGAGGGCCACCGCATTGTCGAGCCGCCCCCCCTGCCTGCCCGCCTCCGCCAATCCCCCTTGCAGCAGGGTGCGCATCCTGGTCCTGTCCTGATAAAGGGCCCCGGTGAGGCGCTTCTTGTCTTCCACCGTGCTCGGCCTGACCCCGGCACCGAACAAATCTACGGCAAAGACACTGTAGCCCAGGGCCACCAGCATCTCGGCCCGCTTGATCTCGTAACCGTTGAGCCCGTCCCAGTCGTGCACCAGCACCACCAGAGGGGCATCCTTGTCGGCACCTGCCAGGTAATAGCCCTCGAACGGCTTGCCTTCGACCTCGTAGCGCACCGCACCGGCCTCGGCCGCACCGCTCCCCATCAGCCCCAGCAGGGCCAGGATCCATGCCCTCTTCATCCTTTCGTCCTCTCCCGTCAATGGTGCCCCTGAATGTAGCCGCTTCACATGGGAGCCCGGGTTCAGTGGTACGCAGGCAAAAAGAGAGAGGCCACCCGAAGGTGGCCTCTTTTTCATCATCTCAACGTACAGCAAGCCAGGCGTTTAATCCTTGGCGCTCTCCATGGCACCCGTTTCGGAGTGCTGGGGCAGGATGAGGTTGAGCAGGATGGCCGCCACCGAGGCCAGCCCCACGCCCGCCAGGGCGAAGTCGCCAATCTTCATCTACAGGGCGCCGACACCCACGGTCAGGGTCACCGCCACGATGGCGATGTTGCGGGACAGCCCCAGATCCACCTTGGACTCAACCAGGGTCTTGAGACCGATGGCGGCGATGGATCCGAACAGCAGCAGCATGATGCCGCCCATCACCGGCATGGGGATGGAGGTGAGCAGGGCGTTGAACTTGCCGAAGAAGGCCAGAATGATGGCGAACACCGCGGCCCAGGTCATGGTGACCGGGTTGAAGTTGCGGGTGATCATCACGGCGCCGGTCACTTCTGCATAGGTGGTGACGGGGGGACCACCGATGAAACCGGCGAAGCAGACGCCGATGCCGTCACCGGCCAGGGTGCGGTGCAGGCCCGGATCCTTGGTGTAGTCCTTGCCGGTCACCCCGCCGATGGCCAGCACGCCGCCGATGTGCTCGATGCAGGGGGCGATGGCCACCGGCAGCATGAAGAGGGCCGCGGCCCAGTTGATCTCCGGGGTCTCGAAGTGGGGCAGCGCCAGCCAGGGGGCGTTGACCATGCCGTCGAAACTCACCTGGCCCATCAGCACGGCAGAGACATAACCGGCGATGACACCGCACAGGATGGGGATGAGTTTGATCCAGCCCTTGCAGAACACGGCGGCAATCAGGGTGACCGCCAGCGAGATCCCCGCCAGGGTCAGCGCCGTGGTGGCAGGCACCACCTGCTCACCGCCGGCACGGCCCATGGCCATGTTGCAGGCTACCTGAGCCACCGACAGGCCGATCACCATGATGACGGGACCGATGACCACGGGGGGCAGCAGCTTGTGCACGAAGCCCATGCCACGAGCGCGGATGATGGCCGCCAGGATGAAATACATGAAGCCCGCGGCAAACAGACCGAACATGGTGGAGGGCAGGCCCCAGGTCTGGGTGGCATAGATGATGGGGGCGATGAAGGCGAAGCTGGAGCCGAGGAAGATCGGCACCTGACGACGGGTGCAGAGCTGGAACAGCAGGGTGCCTACACCGGCGCCAAGCAGGGCCATGGAGGGGTTCAGACCGGTGAGCAGGGGCACCAGCACCATGGCACCGAAGGCGACAAACAGAATTTGCAGCCCGGCGACGCTTTGCTTGACCAAGGAAAACATGGGTATCCTTAATTTTTTGATAACTGACAGGGATATTTGACACTTTTCAGTCATCACAAGACGTTTTCAAGGCAGCCAACGGGCCAAACGGCGTCATGTGTTGCCTTTTACTGCTTGGGGAGGGCATGAAACTGGCTTTTTAGGCGGGATTCGCTGCTACAAGCATCGAGGAAGCGATTTTACGCACTTTTATGGCCAACGCCAATCGTTTTTCCGGCGAGTTGACATGACAAGGCTTTCAACTGGTCGACGCAGATATCGCCCCAACCCCCTCTCTATACTCGAAGGCGTGACCCCACACCGACAAGGAGTTCCCCATGTCACTGCCCTCATTCAAACCCAGCCAGCGCCGGCTGCTGCTGGGTTCGGCCATCGCCCTGGCCCTGTTCGCCACCCCGCTGAGCTATGACTTCGACCACCACCAGTGGCAGGCAAACCAGGCCCATGCCAAATCCTGCTTCATTGCCGGTACCCGCATCCTGATGGCCGATGGCTGCGAACGCCCCATCGAGACCCTGCGGGTCGGCGATCGGGTGCGGGACAGGCACGGGCAGAGCAACCGCATCCAGGCCATCGAGCGGGTGGCGCTGGGGGCGCGCAGGCTCTACGGGCTCAATCATCTGCCCCCCTTCTTTACCGCCGAGCACCCCTTCCTCACCACCCGGGGCTGGGCGGCCATCGCACCGGCCATGACCCGCACCGAAAACCCGGCCCTCGCCGTGCTGCCGCTCTTTACCGGCATGCACCTGCTGGGTTGGTCAGAGGGGGGCAGCGCGGGCAACCTGGCGCTGGCGCCGCACCCTGTCGAACTGCCGGTGGCCTCCCTCTTCTGGGTTGATGCCCCGCCCGCCACGGCGCTGTTCAACCTGATCCTCGATGGCAGCCACAGCTATGTGGCCAATGGGCTGATCGTGCACAACAAAGGGGGGGATGGCGGCGGCAACAGTGGTAGCGGAGGCGGCAACAGCGGCGGTGGGGGCAGCAACAGCGGCGGCGGGGGCAGCAACAGCGGCGGCGGGGGCAGCAACAGCGGCGGCGGGGGCAGCAACAGCGGCGGTGGGGGCAATAGTAGCCACAGTGGAAACAATAGCGGAAATGGAGGCGATAGTAGCCATAACGGAAACAATGGCGGGGACGACAGTGGCCACGGCGGCGATGACCGTGGTCAGGGCGAACATGCCGGTGGCGATCGCCACGGCGGTGGCGACAAGCATGCCGGCGGGGAGCGTCATGCCGGTGGCCGGGTGGACGACAACGGTGTGGACGCCGTCGATGCCAATGGCAACAAGCTTCGAGGCGATGGCAGCGTGGACGACAACGGCGTGGACGCCGTCGACGCCAATGGCAACAAGCTTCGAGGCGATGGCAGCGTGGATGACAACGGCGTGGACGCCGTCGACGCCAATGGCAAGTCGACGCCAATGGCAACAAGCTTCGAGGCGATGGCAGCGTCGATGACCGCCTGGTGCCCCCGCCCGCTCAATAGGTGGCAGCGTCCTGCCCCGCACACACAGCAGGGCGGAAAACAGAGAGGGTGGCCTGGGCCACCCTCTCTGTTTCTATGGCATCGTCATGTCCGCGACACGTGCGGGCAGGTCGCACCTCAGACCCGGCGATAGGGCAGGTAGACCGGCTCCCACATATGGCTCAGGATGTGCTCTTGCAGATCCTGACCGATGAGCGGGTGGGAGGGGTCGCGGCGCACGATATCCTTGAGCACCGCGGTCGCCACGTGCACCGAGATGTTGCGCAGCTCGCTGATCCTCGGGTAGACGGTGCCCCGGGCGAGATCCGCCTCGCTCACGCACTCCGCGAGCGCAAAGGCGGCGGTGGTGAAGATGTCCGGGCTTATCTCGCGGATCTGGCTGACGATGGCCGCCAGCCCCACCCCGGGGAAGATGAAGACGTTGTTGCCCTGACCGATGCGATAATCCTGCCCCTCATGGTGCACGTCCTTGAACGGGCTGCCGGTGGCGACGATGGCACGCCCCTGGCTCCAGCGGAAGATGTCTTCCGGCAGGGCCTCGCAGTTGGCGGTGGGGTTGGAGAGGGGGAACACCATAGGGCGCTCGCAGTGGGTCAGCATCAGCTGGATGTGCTCCTCCTGGAAGGCGCCACCGGCGCCGCTGGTGCCGAGCAGCACTGTGATGGGCACGTGGCGCAGCACCTCGGTCAGCCCCGCCTTGCCCTGCAGATCCCACTGGGCCAGCAAGAGGCCCGGCTTGGCGTAGCGACGCTTGTACTCATCCAGCCCCTCGCGGTTGTCACACACCAGCCCCTGGGTATCCAGGATGTAGATGCGATCCCGCGCCGCCTGCGGGTCAAGCCCCTCGCGGATCATCCCCGCGCAGATCTGATCCGCCACCCCGACCCCGCCAGCCCCGGCCCCGTAGACCAGGTAATGCTGCTGGCCCAGGGTTTCCCCCTTGGATTTGACGGCCCCTATGATGCCCGCCAGCACCACGGCCCCGGTGCCCTGGATGTCGTCGTTGAACGACGGCAGCGCCTGCTGGTAGCGGGCCAGGTTGTTGAAGGCGTTGGACTTGCTGAAGTCCTCCCACTGCAACACGGCGTTGGGGAAGTGGCGCTTGACCCCGGTCACGAATTTGTCGATGAAGTCATCGTACTCCTTGCCGCGAATGCGCCTGTGGGGCTGACCCAGGTACATGGGGTCATCCAGCAGCGCCTGGTTGTCGGTGCCCACGTCCAGCGCGATGGGCAGGCAGCAGGCGGGATGGATGCCCGCCCCCAGGGTATAGAGGGCGAGCTTGCCGATGGGAATGCCCATGCCCCCCACCCCCTGATCGCCGATGCCGAGGATCCCCTGGCTGTCGGTCACGACGATGATGCGCACCGCCTTGGCATCCATGTGGCGGGCGAGAGAGCCCATATCCTCGACGTTCTTCGGGGTGATGTAGAGGCCGCGCGGCTTCTGGAAGCGGTGGCTGAACTCCTGGCACGCCTTGCCCACGGTCGGGGTGTAGATGTAGGGGGTCATCTCCTCCACGTGGCGGGACAGGAGGGCGTAGAACAGGGTTTCGTTGCGATCCTGCAAGGCTCGCAGGTTCTGGTACTTCTCGATGTCGCTGCAGGCGCTCAAGAAGGCCTCATAGACCCGCTCCAGCTGGGCTTCGAAAGTCTGCACCTGGGGCGGCAAGAGGCCGCCCAGCTCAAAATCGGCCCGTTCCTGTTCGGTGAAGGCGGTGCCCTTGTTGAGGTTGCGATCGTTGAGCAGATTGGTGCCCGTCAGCGCAACGGGGCGAAAATCGTGACCCTGTGCATCTTTCCACAGCAGATATTGTCCGGTAGCCATAGTCATTCTCTTTGATTTACATGAAGTTGCCATCAGGCAGGAGAGCAAGGCTCAGAATGCTGGGGATCATATGACGTTTGCCGATCCGGTTTTGTGAGCTTGGACAAACCCTGCGGCCAAAGGCGCCTTTGCCGGGGCAGCCGAAGGTTGCTCCCGCGCCCGCCTTGGCGCAAGATCCCGACACGCCCCTGTGGGCATCCCTTTGCGAGCAACGGAGCACCATGACCCCTTCCTCTTCCCCCGCTTTTCTCGTCAGCGGCGTCATCCTCGCGGGCGGTCGCGCCATCCGCATGGGGGGCGATGACAAGGGCTGGGTGCCCCTCGCGGGCACTCCCCTGATCCAGCACGTGCTGACCCGCCTGCGCCCCCAAGTCGACGAGGTGCTGATCAACGCCAACCGCAGCCAGGCTCGCTACCGGCAACTTGCTCCCGTCATCGGGGACGCGCAGGCCGACTTCCAGGGGCCGCTGGCCGGCATGCTGGCGGGGCTGACGGCGGCCCGTCATGACTGGGTGCTGTTCGTCCCCTGTGACGGCCCCGCCCTGCCCCTTGATCTGATGACCCGCTTTCGCGCCGCCATCACCCCGGACACCGATCTGGTGGTGGCCCACGACGGGGAGCACCTCCAGCCCGTGGTCGCCCTGCTGCGCCGCGCCCTGCGCCCCTCCCTGAGCCAGGCGCTGGCGGACGGGGAGCGCAAGACCGGGGCCTGGTTTGCCCGCCACCGGATGGCGGTAGTGCCCTTTGCCGATCTGCCCGACGCCTTCGTCAACCTCAACAGCCCGGCCGAACTCGCCGCCTGGGAGGCGAGGCTGCGGGAAGGGGGCGCGCCATGAGCCCCCTGCCCCTGCTCGGCTTCGTCGCCTGGAGCGGCACCGGCAAGACCACCCTGCTGGAGCGCCTCATCCCGCGCCTGGTGGCGCGCGGTCTGCGCCTCGGGGTGCTCAAGCACACCCATCACGCCTTTGACATGGACCAGCCCGGCAAGGACAGCCACCGCCTGCGCCAGGCGGGCGCCACCCAGGTGATGGCGGCCTCCGACCGGCGCCACGCCCTGATCCGGGAGACCCCGGAGGGGGAGCCCCCCTTCGAGGCGCTGCTGGCCCGCTTCGATACGAGCGCCCTGGATCTGCTGTTGGTCGAGGGGTTCAAGCACAGGCGCTTTCCCAAGGTGGAGCTGTATCGCGCCGCCATCGGCCGGCCCCTGCTCTTCCCCGATGATCCTGACATCGTCGCCCTCGTGAGCGACACTCCCCAGGCCACGACCCTGCCCCGGTTCCCCTTCGAGGATCTGGAGGCCATCGCCGATTTCATCTGCGCCCGGTTGCCCCCGCACGAACCCCGTCAGGCCCCACCGCCCCTTCGCCTCTGCGCCCGGCTGCTGGCGGCCCTGCCCCCATCGGCAGAGCAGGGCGTTGTGCCCGGCTTGCTCAGTCAGGACGAGGCTGGCACCCTGCTGGTGCGCCCGGTGGATGGGGGCCACGACAGTGCCAACTGCCGCATCGAACGGGCGCCGGGTAGCGCGGCCCTTCCCCCCGGCGAGCGGGTCATGGTGCGCCTGCCGACAGGTGCGCCCGTATGAACCGGGGAAACGACGCAGGTCAAGGCGAATGCCGTCCCCCTTGCTATCCTCACAACCCTGACCCGAGATAAGAGAACGCCCTTGCGCCTCAATGCCCCGCTCTCCCGCTTAGATCTGCTCATCTATGGCCGCTACCGCCTGGTCCACGGCCTGCGCATCGCCCTGGCCTTCACCCTCACCTTCCTGTTGACCCGGGAGCTCAAGCTGCCGGAGAGCACCTGGCCCCTCATCACCCTGGTGGTGGTGATGGGCCCCATCTCGTTCTGGGGCAACGTGCTGTCGCGCGCCCTGCAACGGGTGGTGGGCACCGTCTTTGGCGCCGCCTGCGGGGTGGTGGCCCTCTATCTGGAGCTCTACTCCCTGCCCCTGATGCTGGCCTGGTGCTGCGCCATCATGTTCCTGTGCGGCTACCTGGCGCTCGGCAAGCGCCCCTATGTGGGGCTGCTCATCGGCATCACCCTGGGGGTCATCGTCGGCGGGGTGCCCGGGGACATCGAGACCGCGCTCTGGCGCAGCGGCGACGTCATCCTGGGGTCGGTGCTGGCCCTGCTGTTTTGCAGCATCTACCCCCAGCGGGCCTATACCCACTGGCGTCTGCAGATGCACGACACCCTGCAGCAGGCCGGGCGGCTCTACCACACCCACCTCTCCCCCAACGTGCTGGAGCGCCCCAGGCTCACCCGAAGCCATGCCCGCCTGCTCGCCAAAATAGTCAGCCTGCGCCCCCTGCTGGCCCCGGCGGTCAAGGAGACCCGCCTTGGCAGCCCGCTGTTCGAGGCGACCCAGACCACCCTTCGCAACAGCGTCTGCACCCTGGAGATGCTGGCCAACACCTACTGGCGGGATCGCCAGAGCCACTTCCTGATGCAGAGCCACCCGGGGCTTCGCGCCTGCCAGCAGGCGACAGAGTCGGTGCTCACCGAACTCGCCCTCATGCTCAAGAGCGGCGATACCACGGCGGCCGACCAGGCCATCGGCCGCCTGCAAGCCGCCGCCGCCCGGCTCGATGGGGACGCAAGCCAGGCACCAGGCCAGGGACACGACCCCACCCTTGGCGGCTACCTCTGGCTCAATCTCCATCTCATCGAGCAGCTCGCCCACCTCCATCGCCTGCTGGGGCTGGTGCTGCAACCCTATGCCAAGCCCTCGGCCCGCCCCTGATCGCGCCGCCTGCAACCGCCCACAAAAAGCCCCGCCGATGCGGCAATGCTGTTCACTTAAGCGGAGCCGCATTGCGATTTACCGGAAAACGGGTCTTTGATATCTTCACCGCCCTGGGTCTCGATGGCCTGGGGCGTTTTTCTATGAACATGACGCCTATGCAGCCCCGCAACTCCGCCAACCTCCGTGGCGTATGGGCTGGCGATAACGCGCCCGCCATCACTGCCATCTGGTTCGCGATGAACTGACAGGCAAACTTAAAGCTCACCTCATTGGGCGCTCGCTGATGGGCTACGGCGGCCTGGCTGGCCTCCCGCCTGACCAGATTGTATCCAAGCAGCAATCCCCACAGCTCCTGATAGACCAAGTCCACTTTCTTGCTTCTCAGCGTGATGGCGTTGTGCTGCATCGCGCTTTTGATATCCCGGTATCCCAGCTCGATTTCCCAGCGCTCGTGGTACAGGGTCGCCACCTGAGCTGCGCTGAATCGCGCCACGGGCAGGGAGGTAAAGACCGTTTTCTCCTTGCCTGCCACCTCATAGGTCACTGCGCGAACTTGCCAGTGTGTCGGCAACGCCGGGTTTTTCTTGCGAGCCTGAGGCGAGACCGTCATTTGCAACAGACGGTCACCGTCGCCATAGCGCTCAAGTTCCGTGTATACCAGCCCCTTGCGTTCCGGGATGAGCCAGTGACGGTCGGTGTCTTCGGCCTGAATACGCAGCAACAGG
>NZ_JAPDBQ010000027.1:0-34180 GCF_027705325.1 Aeromonas sp. QDB18 | reverse complement strand
GGTGTGTTTGGAGACAGCCAGTTTACCAGCACCCTGTCTGTCAACTTCCACTTCCCCAAGATCCCGCGAAGAACCATTTTTTATGCCCGCTGATGGCGGAAAAGACGCAAAAAAAGAGGGCCAGTAAACTACTGGCCCCTTAACTGGAAGCAATGTGAGCAATGTCGTGCCTTCACAAGAAGTCCATCACGTTGGAACAAATGAAGTCATTCCCGGAAAACAAGTTAACAATAATCATTCTCATTTAACTGTGCAAGCCTTATTTGCGAAGATCGCAAAAAAATTGACCACCCATGGGGGTGGTCAATCTCATCAGGCTTGTCGCGTAGCAGCTTGCAGGCCAGCCAATCCGGCCTCCCCCACCAGCTTGCGGCTGAGATAGCGCAGTAGCACACCGTAAAGCGGCACAAACAACCCAAGACTTATCAGCAACTTGAATACGTAATCCACGGTCGCGATCTCGACCCAGTGCTCGGCCATGAAGGGATCTGTGCTGCGCCAGAAGGCGATGCTGAAGAAGGCGATGGTATCCACCAGATTGCCGAACAGGGTGGAGGCCGCCGGTGCCACCCACCAGGCTTTCAGCAGGCGCAGGCGGTTGAACACCACCACATCCATGAACTGGCCCACCAGATAGGCCATAAAGCTGGCTAACGCGATCCGGGCAACAAAGAGATTGAACTCTGCCAGATTGCCCACCCCCTGGAAGCTCCCTTCGAAGAAGAGCACCGAGAGCACGTAGGACACGGTCAATGCCGGCAGCATCACGGTCTGGATGATCTTGCGCGCCAGGCCTGCGCCGAAGATCCGCACCGTCAGATCGGTGGCCAGGAAAATGAACGGGAAGCTGAAGGCACCCCAGGTGGTGTGGAAGCCAAAGATGGTGATCGGCAGCTGCACTAGGTAGTTGCTGCTGGCAATGATCAGGATGTGGAACAACGAGAGACGCATCAGTGCCGTCTGGTACTGAGCCGGAGTCAGGTTCATATTGTGACCTTTTTGGTTAATGGGGTTAGGGAACCCATATCGCCACCATGGCGATAATCGAGGGGCGGGATTATACGCCCCCAAATTGATAGTTCAATCTTTATACGGCTATTTCGAACAGTGGCGACTCACATTCGGAACCGGCCAGGGGTCAGTTCCCGTATTGCCGGGCGAGCCAGAGCAGCGCCTCGATGTCCGCCGGTTGCACCGCCGCCAGCCAGCAACCGCTGTGGTGTTCGAACTCGAGCCGAAGGCGGCTCCCCTCAAACTCCAGCAGCCAGCCGTGACGATCGGCCCCCCACTCCCGCTCGAGTGCCGCCAGCTCCCACTCCTGCAGCAGGGCTTCGGCCAGCACTGGAAAACTGTCCCAGTCGAGCGCCGGGCACGTCAGCATCACCACCCCGGCTTCCCTGTCTGTCTGCGTGATACGCCAGTTCATCTGCGGCTCCTCAACTGCTGCACGAGAGCTCGCCCCCGCAATACCAGCCCGGATGCGGGGTGGCGAGATCCTCGTATTCGGGTTGGTCATCATAGGGGTGCTGCAGGGCCGCAAACAGCCGCTCGAACGGCGCCATGTCGCCCTGTTCTGCCGCCTCGATCACCTGCTGGGCCAGGGCGTTGCGCAGCACATACTTGGGATTGACTGCGTCCATCTGCCCCTTGCGCACGCCATCCACGCTCCCTTCCCGGGCGAGGCGCGCCCGATAGGCCTCAAGCCACCCCTGCCAGACGGCAGGATCGGGCAGCAGGGCCAACAGGCGGGCGGGCCACGCTCCCTCTCGCGTCACCTCACCGAGACGTCGCAGGAAGAGGTGGTAATCCACCTTGTGCGCCGCCAGCAGCCGGAACAACTCGCGGAACAGCGCCGGATCCTCCTCTTCCCACACCGCCAGCCCCAGCTTGGCGCGCATCAGCTCGGAGTAGTGCAACATCAGCTGGTGCTCGTACTGGGCCAGGGCCGACGCGAGCGCGTCGCCATCCACATGGCCAGCTAGCGCTTGGGCCAGCTTCTGCAGGTTCCAGTATCCGACCGCAGGCTGCTGATCCAGCGCATAGCGACCGTCCGGATCCGAGTGGTTGCAGACGAAGTCCGGCACATAGGCGTCGATAAAACCGTAGGGGCCGTAATCCAGGGTCAGCCCGAGCAGGGACATGTTGTCGGTGTTCATCACCCCGTGACAGAACCCCGCCGCCTGCCACTTGGCGATGAGCAGCGCGGTGCGGCGCACTACTTCGGCAAACAGCTCGGCGCCATCGGCCAGCTCGGGGAAGTGGTAACGCCGCGCATAGTCGATGAGGGCGGGGATCTTCTCCCCCTGCCCGCTCCATGCGAAATACTCGAAATGACCGAAGCGCAGATGGCTCGGCGCGGTGCGCAGCACGGTCGCCCCGCTCTCCACCTGCTCCCGGTAGACAGGCTCGTCACTGCCCAGCAGCACCAGAGCCCGGGTGGTGGGAATGCCAAGGGCATGCAGCGCCTCGGAAGCCAGGTACTCGCGAATACTGGATCGCAGCACGGCACGGCCGTCGCCGAAGCGGGAGAATGGCGTCTTGCCCGCCCCTTTCAGGTGCAGGTCCCAGCGGCTGCCATCCGGCGCCAGCTGCTCCCCCAGCAGCAGGGCGCGGCCATCCCCGAGGCGCGGGCTGTAGCCACCGAACTGGTGGCCCGCATAGACCTGGGCCACCGGCTGCATGCCCGGCAGGGGCTGCCCCTGGCCGCAACAAGCGAGCCACTGCGCCTCGCTCACCTCCCCGAGCCCCAGCTCACCAAGCAGCGCACGGTTCAGATGCAGCAATCTGGGGCCATGCAGCGGCTGCGGGGCAACGGGCTCGCAAGCCCAAGGAAGTTCGGTGGCAAAAGTGTTGATCAACTTCATGGTGATGAGGGTTGTCCCTGCGTATGCTCGTGTCACTCTTTATACCGCCGTCGGCTCGTCGAGGCTAACAGGCGATCACGATTATTCATTTCAAGGAGAAAACGATGCCAAAGTGGGTCTATACCCTGCCCCTGCTGGCGCTTGCCTGGGGCCATCAGGCCAAGGCGGCCGACATAGACGCAGGCAAGGCCAAATCCGTGGTCTGTGCCGCCTGTCATGGCGCGGATGGCAAGGCGAGCGTCCCGACCTACCCCCACCTCGCGGGCCAGAACCAGGCCTATCTGCTCAAGCAGATGAAAGCGTTCAAGGAGGGTTCCCGTACCGAGCCGCTGATGGTTCCCTTCATGGCGATGCTGACCGAGGCGGACATGGAGAATCTGGCGGCCTATTACGCCAACCTCAAATAATGCATGGCGCCGACCAACGGGCGCCTTTCCACTGTTTGTTGTGCCAGCCTACCGGCCTGGGCCTGCTGCGGTCGATGACAAGGTCTACCAGGGCCGACCCTACCGGCGGCAGTAGTCGATGATCAGGTCCATAAAGGCCTCACCGAAGCGCTCCAGCTTGCGGTGACCGACACCGTTGACCGCCAGCATTTCCTCCTCGGTCATCGGCATGAGCTGTGCCATCTCCACCAGGGTGGCGTCGTTGAACACCACATAGGGCGGCACCTCTTCATCCTCGGCGATCTGCTTGCGCAGGGCGCGCAGCTCCTTGAACAGCCGCTTGTCGTAGTTGGCGTTGTCGAGCAGGCCGTTGCGCTTCTCCTTGCGGCTGGAGATGGGCTGCAGGCGGGGGACTGCCAGTTCCAGCTTCATCTCGCCGCGCAGCACGGGGCGGGCCGCTTCGGTGAGCTGCAACACCAGATTGCGGGTGATGTTCTGGGTCAGCAACCCCTTGTGGATCAGCTGGCGGATGACGCTCATCCAGTATTCGTGGCTCTGATCCTTGCCGATGCCGTAGGTCGACAGCTTGTCGTGACCGTGATCCTTGATGCGCTGGTTCAGCGATCCGCGCAGCACCTCCACCACATAACCCACCCCGAAATTCTGTCCCACCCGCCAGACACAGGAGAGCGCCTTCTGGGCGTCTTCGGTGCCGTCATAACTCTGGGGCGGATCGAGGCAGATGTCGCAGTTGCCGCACGGCTTGTCGTTGTACTCGCCGAAGTAGTTGAGCAGCACCTGACGGCGGCAGGTCTGCGCCTCGGCGAAGGCCGCCATCACGTTGAGCTTGTACTGCTCCACCTGCAACTGCTGGGGGTTTTCGATGTTGTCGAGCAGCCGGCGCACCCTACCGATGTCGGCGGGATCGTAGAGCAGCAGCGCCTCCGCGGGAGTGCCGTCACGCCCGGCGCGGCCGGTTTCCTGATAGTAGGATTCGATGTTCTTCGGGATGTCGTAGTGCACCACGAAGCGCACGTTGGGCTTGTCGATGCCCATGCCGAACGCCACCGTCGCCACCACGATCTCGATGTCATCCTTGAGGAAGGCTTCCTGGGTCTGCTGGCGCAGCTCCAGCGGCAGCCCTGCATGATAGGGTGCCGCCTTGCAGCCGTGGCGGGAGAGCCGCTCGGCCACCTCCTCAACCCGGTTGCGGCTGGAGCAGTAGACGATACCGCAGTTGCCCTTCTGGCTCTGCACGTAGCGCAGCAGCTGCTCCGCTGCCTTGAACTTTTCCACCAGGCTGTAGCGGATATTGGGCCGATCGAAGCTGGCGGTGTGGATGAAGGGATCGTTCAGTTCCAGTCGGTGCAGCATGTCGCTGCGGGTCGCCTCGTCGGCGGTGGCGGTGAGCGCCACCACGGGCACCTGGGGGAACCACTGCTTGAGCCGTCCCAGCGCCGCGTATTCCGGCCGGAAATCGTGTCCCCACTGGGAAACGCAGTGCGCCTCGTCGATGGCGAACAGGCCGAGGGGCAGCTCCGCCAACCGGTCCATGAACTCGTGCTGCAGCAAACGCTCGGGGGAAACATAAACCAGCTTGATCTCGCCCCGGCGCATGGCGGCAAAGTTCTGGATCATCTCCTCCCGGCTCAGAGCCGAGTTGATGTAGACCGCCGCCACGCCGTTGGCACGCAGGGTGTCGACCTGATCCTTCATCAGCGAGATGAGGGGGGAGACCACCACCCCGAGCCCGGGTCGCAGCAGCGCCGGGATCTGGTAGCAAAGCGACTTGCCGCCGCCGGTGGGTTTGAGCACCAGGGCATCGCGCCCCGCCACTATCTGCTCGATGATCTCGAGCTGGCCCGGCCGAAACTGCTGATAGCCAAACACCGCCTGCAACAGGGCAAGGGGATTCTCTGGCTGAGGGTCAGGCAGGGTTTCGGCAATGACGGTCATGGGCTCTCCTTTGGGGTCGCCATTCTAAAGCAGCCGCCGCCCACAATAAACCTGCCATTGCGAGTGTTAAGGAAGTGTTGCAGACTGGCTGGAGTTTTTACTCGGCTTTGATGACAGGGCGGACTCAAGGAATGAAACAGATGCTCAAGAAGATGGCGCTCAGTGGCATAGCCAACCTGTTCGCCGAAAAAATGCCCTTCAACAAGCTGATCGGCATGCAAGTCACCCACTACGACTTCGACAAGGTGGAGCTGCGCATCAAGATGGAACAGAAGCTCATCGGCAACCCTTTCCACAACATACTGCACGGCGGCGTCACCGCCAGCCTGCTCGACGTGGCGGGCGGCATGATAGTCGCAGCCTCCTGCATCGACGAGCTGGAGGACTTCTCCCCCAGCTATCTCAAGGAGCGCTTCTCGCGGCTTGGCACCATCGATCTGCGGGTGGACTATCTTCGTCCCGGTCGCGGCAACGAGTTCATCGCCACCGCCCACATCATCCGGGCAGGAAGCAAGGTCGCGGTCGCCCGCATGGAGCTGCACAACGAAGAGGGCACCCACATCGCCTTCGGCACGGGCACCTACCTCGTCGGCTAATGGTTTTTATTGCATAAAAAGTGCGCTTCTAAGCTGATTTTAATCATTAGAATTCTTACCCCCTCCTCCGCTCAGGGTCCATACTGAAAGTCGGGATTCTGTGCAGAGGGAGGATTGCAGACGATGAGCGCGACACTGGCTACCCAACCATCCAGAGCCTTGCTGACACGACTTGAGGCCATGCGCGAAGAAGTGCAGACCCCAGAGTGCCGTCACTGGTTGGAACAGGAGCTGGAGGGGTATTCTCTCTGTTCACCCCTGCCCTGGTATCGCATCATTGCCTGTCGGCAACGCGGTCACTTCCTGAATCTGAAGACGGGGAAATATCTGACTTGCCATATCGGCAGCCAAACGCTAAGCCAACGCGACCTGGCCCAAGTTCAGTTCATCTATGCCCGTGAACCCGCCGCCCACTATTTACTGCGTCACGATTCCCATATCGAACCTTGGCCGGAATCACTGCTGGAAGCGTATCGAGAGCAGCTGATCCCTGGTCATCTCTGCCTGCAAGCCTGGCATGAGCCCGTGTCTTCGCTGCGTTCACAACTGATGGAGGGAATAGCACATTTCATTAGTGAGTACCCTAAGCATGCGGCCCTGCAAACCCAACACGGTTTCAAGGCATTGCGACATCAACACTGGCATATCTGAATGAGCGCCTGGGGCGCAAGGAGGGCACCATCGACAAGACCCACAACGAGATTGTCACAATCTAGAGTGCCGGAGTCAGGATCAGACTCCACCAGTGGGGCCACCGAGCGGTGGCCCTTTTAGTTGGGCAAATGAGGGAGATCGGAGCAGGAGAAGCAATCGACAATGGAAATGTCAGCTTTGCTTCAACAGACCAAATGCGAAAAGGCCGCTCATTGAGCGGCCTTTTCAAATGTGGTCGGTGTGAGAGGATTCGAACCTCCGACCCCTTCGTCCCGAACGAAGTGCGCTACCAAGCTGCGCTACACACCGATGTCTGCGGGGCGAGAATTTACCGAAAGCCCCGACCCGACACAAGCCTTTTTTTGCATTCACTCTAAAAAAATGGCTTTACGCTCAATAATTCAGCGAGTCGCAGGAAAAATCACCCACAAGGTATCTTTCCGCCTGCCTTCAGTCCTGTCGAGGCAACCTGAACTCGGTCGGCCCCAGCAAACGTCGGCTCCAATCCGCCACCACACCATGTTCAAGCCAATGGGCCGCATGCTGGCGCCAGTTGGGAGAGAGCGCCGGGTTCTCCAGCAGCAGTTGCAGATCGTCCTCATTGCGGGCCTGGTTGAACAGGATGTCGGAGGTGCGCTTCACCGTCAGCTCAGGGTAGGGTCTGTCCACCAGTGTCAGCTCCCCCTGCGGATCCACCCTTCCCTCTTCCAGCACCCGCAGCAGCCAGCCACAGCGACCACTCAGCTGCATCACCTGGGAGAGCTGGCCATAGCCAAAGCGCTGGTTGAGCTTGAAACAGGGGGATCTGGGCTGGCTTATCTGGATCAGCGCCTCTCCAAGTCGATAAACATCGCCGATGCAGGCCTGCGCCTCCGTCAGCCCCGAACCAGAGAGATTCTCGCCAAAGGCGGCAGGCTGCCAGGGTGTGCGTGGTACAGGCAGTCCCAGCGCGGTTTGCCAGGTTTTCCACCAGGCGTAATGCTCCGCAGGGTAATGGTGCAGGGCCCGATCCGGGCCGCCATGATGGCGTCTGTCGCTCTGCTCATCCCCGCGAAGGCCGAGGAAATCGCACCACAGAGGGGCGTTGGCAGGCTGCTTGTGGATGGCACTGATGAGGCCGGGGGCCTGCTCTGGGTTCAGTTCGGCGCTCTGGCCGATGAAGAGGGAGATCCGCATTCCATTCTCCTGACGGATGGGGGAATGCGGATCTTATCACGGGGCAAGTCAGGCAACTGCCTGCATCTGGGTGGTCATGGCGATTTCGGCACGGCGGCGTTTCTCCGCCCGGGCCATCAGATACCAGCTACCGAAGGTGAACAGGGATACCGACAGCAGGATCAGACTCGCGATGGCGTTGATCTCGGGCTTCACGCCGAGACGCACCGCCGAGAACACTTCCATCGGCAAGGTGGTCGAACCCGGGCCGGAGACGAAGCTCGCCAGCACCAGATCATCCAGCGACAGGGCAAACGACATCATGCCACCCGCCGCCAGCGACGGGGCGATCATCGGGATGGTGATCAGGAAGAACACCTTCCAGGGCTTGGCTCCCAGGTCCATGGCCGCCTCCTCAATGGAGAGATCCAGCTCCCGCAGCCGCGCCGACACCACGATCGCCACATAGGCGGTACAGAAGGTGGTATGTGCTATCCAGATGGTCAGCATGCCCCGCTCCGCGGGCCAACCCACCAGCTGGGCCATGGCCACGAACAGCAGCAGCAGGGAGAGACCGGTGATCACCTCAGGCATCACCAGCGGCGCCGTCACCATGCCGCCGAACAGGGTCCGGCCACGGAAGTGAGGGATCCGGGTCAGCACGAAGGCCGCCACCGTCCCTAGCGCCACCGCCGCGATGGCGGTGTAGAAGGCGATCTCCAGGGAGCGGAACACGGACCCGATCAACTGTTTGTTGTCGAGCAGGCCGAAGTACCACTTGAGCGACCAGCCCCCCCACACCGTCACCAGCTTGGAGGCGTTGAAGGAGTAGATGACCATGATGATCATGGGCAGGTAGATGAACAGCAGCCCCAGCCACAGCATCAGCTTGGCAAAACCGAAACGTCTCATGCCTTGCCCTCCAGCTCTTTGGCCTGGTTGCGGTTGAACAGGATGATGGGAATGATCAGCACCGCCAGCATCACCACCGCCAGGGCGGAGGCCACCGGCCAGTCACGGTTGTTGAAGAACTCCTGCCACAACACCTTGCCGATCATTAGGGTCTCCGGACCACCCAGCATCTCGGGGATGACGAACTCGCCCACCACCGGGATGAAGACCAGCATGCAACCGGCGATGATGCCGTTCTTGGAGAGTGGCACCGTGATCTGCCAGAACCGGGTCAGGTTGCGGGCACCCAGATCGGAGGCCGCCTCCAGCAGGCTCTGGTCGTGCTTGACCAGGTTGGCGTAGAGCGGCAGCACCATGAACGGCAGGTAGGAGTATACGATGCCGATATAGACCGCCAGGTTGGTATTGAGGATCTGCAGCGGTTCGTCGATCACCCCGATGCCCAGCAGGACGCTGTTGAGCAGGCCGTTGTTGCTGAGGATCCCCATCCAGGCGTAGACCCGGATCAGGATCGCCGTCCAGGTCGGCATCATGATGAGCAGCAGCAGAACGGTCTGGGTCTCCTTGTTGGCCCGCGAAATGGCGTAAGCCATGGGATAACCGATCAACAGGCAGAGCATGGTGCTGACCAGGGCTATCTTGAGGGACCCCAGATAAGCCGCGATGTAGAGCTCATCCTCCTGCAGCAGCAGGTAGTTGCCCAGGTTGAGCAGTATGGTGAGCTGATTGTCTGCCCAGCTCACCACGTCCGTGTAGGGCGGGATGGCCACGTCCGCTTCGGCGAAGCTGATCTTCACGACGATGATGAAGGGCAGCAGGAAGAAGAGGAACAGCCAGAAGAAGGGGATGCCGATGACCAGCTGCCGCCCTCCCACCTGTTTGAGTCGTCTCAATGCCTTCATGATTGCAGCACCACGCCGCTGTCATCTTCCCAGTAGAGGAACACCTGGTCATCCCAGGTCGGCCGTTTGCCGTGGCGTTCGGCATTGGCGATGAAAGCCTGAACGATTTTGCCCGAGGGCAACTGGATGTGATACACGGAATGGCCGCCCAGATAGGCGATGTCATAAACCTCGCCCTTGGTCCAGTTGAAGTCCGGATGCTCGATCTCTTCCGGCTTTTGCAGGCTCATCAGCAGTTTTTCCGGACGCAGGGCATAGGTGACCTTCTTGTTCTCCGCCCGGGAGCTGATGCCGTGACCCACATAGATGGGCTGCTCCAGATCCGCACAGGCGATGATGGCGTGGTCCTGCTCATCCTCCACCAGCAGGCCGTCAAACAGGTTGACGTTGCCGATGAACTCGCACACCAGCCGACTGGCCGGGGTCTCGTAGATGTCCATCGGGCTGCCGATCTGCTCGATGCAACCGAGGTGCATGATGGCGATCCGCTCGGCCATGGTCATGGCTTCTTCCTGATCGTGGGTCACCATGACGCAGGTCACGCCCACCCGCTCGATGATCTCGACCAGCTCGAGCTGCATGGTGGAGCGCAGCTTCTTGTCCAGCGCCCCCATGGGCTCATCCAGCAGCAGCAGCTTGGGACGCTTGGCCAGGGAACGAGCCAGGGCCACCCGCTGACGCTGACCACCGGAGAGCTGGTGCGGCTTGCGGCGGGCGTACTGGGTCATCTGCACCAGCTTGAGCATCTCTTCCACCCGGGCATCGATCTCCGCCTTGGGCAGGCCATCCTGCTTGAGGCCGAAGGCGATGTTCTGGGCCACCGTCATGTGGGGGAACAGGGCATAGGACTGGAACATCATGTTGATGGGGCGTTCATAGGGCGGCATGTCGGTAATGTCGACGCCGTCGAGGAACAGCCGTCCTTCCGTGGGTCGCTCGAACCCGGCCAGCATCCGCAGCAAGGTGGACTTGCCGGAGCCGGACCCACCCAGCAGGGCGAAGATCTCGCCCTTGTGGATGTTGAGAGACACGTTGTCGACCGCCAGCGTTTCGTCGAACTGCTTGCTTACCCTGTCTATTTTGACCAGCACTTCTTTACGCTGCTGGCTGCCCTCGAGGGCTTTCTTGTAGGCACTGGAGGCTATCGCCATTACCAAACTCCCAAAGGTGATTCCGGCCTGGGCCGATCCATCAATACAATCTGGCGCCCCGGGATGGGCGCCAAGGTTAGGTTCCGGATTTGATCTTGGTCCAACTCCGGGTGATCAGGCGCTGCACCGAGCGGGGATGTGCTTCCTGCACATACAGACGCTCAAGCACCGCCTGGGGGGGATAGACAGACTCGTCCTCGCGCACGGCCTTGTCCATGAACTCTCCCGCCTTGATGTTCGGGTTCGCGTAACCCACATAGTCGCTCACCTTGGCGATGACCTGCGGTTCGAGAATGTAGTTGATCAAGGCGTGAGCCTCTTTCACGTTGGTGGCATCGGCCGGGATCGCCATCATGTCGAACCAGAGATTGCCACCCTCCTTGGGGATGCTGTAGGCAATATTGATCCCCTTGCCCGCCTCCTCGGCCCGGGACGCCGCCTGCAGGATGTCGCCGGAGAAACCCGCCGCCACGCAGATGTTGCCGTTGGCGAGGTCACCGATGTACTTGGAGGAGTGGAAGTAGGCCACGTAGGGGCGCACCTTGAGCAGCTGCTCTTCGGCCCGCTTGATATCCGCCGGCTCATGGCTGTTGGGGTTGAGCCCCAGGTAGTTGAGGGCAGCCGGGATCATCTCGTCCGCCGAATCGAGGAAGGCCACGCCGCACTGGGAGAGCTTCTTCATGTTTTCCGGCTCGAAGATGGTCGCCCAGGAGTCAATCTTGTCGACACCCAGCACTTCCTTGATCTTGTCGACGTTGTAGCCGATGCCGTTGGTGCCCCAGAGGTAGGGCACGGCGTACTGATGGCCCGGATCCACCTTCTCGAGCTGCTTGAGCAGCATGGGGTCCAGGTTGCTCAGGTTTGGCAGCAGGGTGAGGTCCAGCTTCTGGAAGGCCCCCGCCTTGATCTGCTTGGCCAGGAAATTGTTGGAGGGCACGACCAGATCGTAGCCGGTGCGTCCGGTCAGCAGCTTGCCTTCCAGCGTCTCGTTGGAGTCAAACACGTCGTAGACGGTCTTGATCCCGGTCTTCTGCTGAAAATCACTGAGGGTGGTCTCGCCGATATAATCGGACCAGTTGTAAAAATGAACCACAGGGGCTGCCTGGGTCAGATTTGCAAACCCCAGGGTCAGGGCCAGCGTTGCCATCTTGGTCATGTGCACTTATCAGTCCTCATTTGTGTGATTTTGCCAGTCGCGCATCCATACGCGCCGTCCAACCTGTCGGGTGGTCACCACCCTCCCGGCCGAACTGCGGACCGGGAGGGGTACTCGTCACTCTTACTTGCCTGACTTGATCTTGGTCCAGCTGCGGGTCATCAGACGCTGCACCTTGGCCGGCAGATCCGGGAAGGTGTAGATCTTCTTGAGGGTATCCGGCGTCGGGTAGATACCCGGGTCGGTACGGATCGCCTCGTCCACCAGCGGCGTGGCCGCCTTGTTGCCGTTCGGGAACTGCACCACGTTGGTGATGTTCGCGATCACGTCCGGCTTCATCAGGTAATTGATGAAGGTGTGGGCCGCCTCGACGTTCTTGGCATCCGCCGGGATGGCGATCATGTCGAAGAAGCTGCCTGCCCCCTCTTTCGGAATGGTGTAAGTCAGGCTGACACCGTTCTTGGCCTCGGCGGCACGCGCCTTGGACTGCTGCAGGTCACCGGAGTAACCAACCGCCACGCACAGGTTGCCGTTGGCCAGATCCGAAATGTACTTGGAGGAGTGGAAATAGGCGGTATAGGGACGGATGGAGAGGAACAGCTCCTCTGCCTTCTTCAGCTCATCCGGCTTCTGGCTGTCCGGCTTGAAGCCCAGGTATTGCAGGGCGGCCGGCAGCATTTCGGTCGGCGAGTCGAGGAAGGAGACACCGCACTCCTTCAGCTTGGCCATGTTCTCCGGCTTGAACACCAGATCCCAGGAGTCCACCGGGGCATCGGCCCCCAGCACGGCCTTCACCTTCTCGGCGTTGTAGGCATAGCCGATGGTGCCCCACAGGTAAGGGATGGAGTATTGGTTGCCCGGATCGCTCGGTTCGAGCGCCTTGAGCAGGTCGACGTCCAGGTTCTGCCAGTTGGAGAGTTTGGACTTGTCCAGCTTCTGGAAGACACCTGCCTTGATCTGCTTGGCCAGGAAGGGGTTGGACGGTACGACGATGTCATAGCCCGACTTGCCTGCCAGCAACTTGGCTTCCAGCACTTCGTTGCTGTCGAACACGTCGTAGACCACCTTGATGCCCGTCTCCTTCTGGAAGTTTTCCAGCGTATCCGGCGCGATGTAGTCGCTCCAGTTGTAGACGTGCAGCACCTTCTCGTCGGCCATCGCCCCGGTACTCATCATGACCAGCGCCACGGAAGCAGCCATCATTCCCTTTTTAAAAGACATAGTCCTTGTCTCCTAAGCAAATTGTATGCGTAAGCCAACCTGCCCGGTTCCCGCCTATTCCCGCAGCTTTGCAGCCGTCAGGTCCAGACTGAGCCTGGCCAGTTTGACCAATTCATCCACCTGTTCCTCGGTGATCACCAAGGGGGGCGATATGATCATGGTATCGCCGACAGCCCTCATCACCAAGCCATTGTTAAAACAGAACTCCCGACAGGTCATCCCGGCATGGAGCTCGGCCGGGAAGCGACGTTTCGTCTGCTTGTCCTGCACTATTTCCAGCGCGGCGACCAGGCCTTTTCCACGGGTTTCCCCCACCAGCGGATGGTCCGCCAGCTCAGCCCAGCGGCGCTGCAAATAGGGGCCGATACTATCATGAACTCGCTTAACTATGCTCTCCCTTTGCATAAGCTGGATGTTGGCAATGGCCACGGCGCAGGCGACCGGATGGCCGGAATAGGTGAAGCCATGGTTGAACTCCCCCCCCTCTTCCACCAGCACCCTGGCAACCCTGTCCCCCACCATCACGGCGCCCATCGGCAGATAGCCGGAGGTAATGCCCTTGGCCAGGCACATGAGGTCGGGTTTGATGCCAAAACCTTCACTGGCAAACCAGTGACCGGTGCGGCCAAAGCCGCAGATCACCTCGTCGGCGATAAGCAGGATGCCGTACTGGTCGCAGATGCGCTGGATCTCGGGCCAGTAGCTCTCGGGGGGAATGATGACCCCCCCCGCACCCTGGATAGGCTCGCCGATGAAGGCGGCCACCTTGTCCACCCCCAGTGCCAGGATCTTCTCTTCCAGCTGGCGGGCACGGGCCAGACCGAACTCGTGGGCGCTCATGCCCTCTCCCTCACCGAAGTGATAGGGCTGGTCGATGTGTACTATGCCCGGAATGGGCAAGCCGCCCTGGGCGTGCATCCCCTTCATGCCGCCCAGACTGGCCCCCGCCACGGTGGAGCCGTGATAGGCATTGTGGCGGCTGATGATCACCTGCTTGTCAGGTTGTCCCTTGCTGGCCCAGTAGTGGCGCACCATGCGCAGCACGGTGTCGTTGCACTCGGAACCCGAGCCGGTGAAGAAGACGTGGTTGAGGTGGGAAGGGGTGATCTCGGCCAGCAGGGTGGCCAGCTCGGCAGCAGGGGGGTGGCTGGTCTGGAAGAAGAGGTTGTAGTAGGGCAGTTGCTGCATCTGGCGAGTGGCGGCATCCACCAGCTCCTGACGGCCGTAGCCCATGTTGACGCACCACAGACCCGCCATCCCGTCCAGAATGCGCTTGCCTTCGGAGTCTTCCAGATAGACGCCTTCGGCCTTGGTGATGATGCGACTACCCTTCTTGTTCAGGGCCTGAAAATCGGTAAACGGATGCAGATGATGGCTGGCTTCTAGTTGCTGCCACTCACGGGTGGTGTGCTGCATTGCTTGCTCCTCGGTTCCTTCGATTCGGCGAATCTTGTCGCCATTCATGAGGGCGCGGGTGGCCTGCCCGGTCACTGCCATTCACGGGGCTGGCGCTCTCTTGCCTGCTCGATGCCTTTCCATGGGGCGAACATCGTCGCCAGTTGATTGCAGGTGACGCCCCTCTCCATTGCGGGAGCGGGCCTCACCTATACTCGGTGCCTTCCGGGTCGCGGGCGCCGCCGCGAGACGGGCCTTCGGCACCTTGCTTGCGATATGACGGGGAGAGGCCTCGCCTCCCCCGGGGACAGATCAGACGTTCAGCAGCAGGAATTCCCGTTCCCAGCGGCTGATCACGCCGAAGTATGTCTCGTACTCCTTGCGTTTGACGGCCACGAAGGCGCGGATGAAGCGCTCCCCCAGCATGTCCTTGATGGGTTCACACTGCTCCAGGTGGCTCAGCGATTCCTCCAGCGAGCGGGGCAGGCTGTAGGGCAGGTCATAGGCACTCGCCTTCATCTCCTGCATGGGTTCGAGCTTCTCCAGCATGCCGAGGTAGCCGCAGGCCAGGGTGGCGGCCAGAGCCAGATACGGATTGGCATCGGCACCGGCGAAGCGGTTCTCGACCCGGCGTGCGCTCGGTTCGGAGAAGGGGACCCGCAGGCCGCAGGTGCGGTTTTCCACCCCCCACTGC
This sequence comes from Aeromonas sp. QDB18, assembly GCF_027705325.1. Taxonomy (NCBI): domain Bacteria; kingdom Pseudomonadati; phylum Pseudomonadota; class Gammaproteobacteria; order Aeromonadales; family Aeromonadaceae; genus Aeromonas; species Aeromonas sp. QDB18. Next base: position 19,138 of record NZ_JAPDBQ010000027.1, on the reverse strand, counting down.
ACGTTGCGCGGCGCACTCTCGCCAAAGGTGAGGCGGCGGTAGGAGTTGACGTTCGGCGCCAACAGAGCGGTCACTGCCGGAGTGTATTTCTGCAGGCCGGCGATGAAATGCATGAACAGATCGGAGTTGCCCCCTTCGCTGGTACCAAACAGGTTGTTGCCATCCATGTCTTCCAGGCTCTGGTGGATGTGCATGGCGGAACCCGGTTCGTTGCTCATGGGCTTGGCCATGAAGGTGGCATAGATGCCGTGGCGATGAGCGGCCTCGCGCATGGTGCGCTTGAACAGAAACACCTGGTCGGCGAGATCGATGGCATCCCCGTGCAGGAAGTTGATCTCCATCTGGGCGGCGCCGGATTCGTGGATCAGGGTGTCCACCTCCAGCTCCTGGGCCTCGCAGTAGTCGTACATGTCCTCGAAGATGGGGTCGAATTCGTTCACCGCATCGATGCTGAACGACTGGCGGGCCGTTTCCGGGCGGCCGTTGCGGCCCACCGGCGGCACCAGCGGATAGTCGGGATCTTCGTTGCGGGTCACCAGGTAGAACTCCAGCTCCGGCGCCACCACCGGCTTCCAGCCCTGCTTCTCGTAGAATGACAGAACCCGGCGCAGCACGGAGCGGGGAGCGATGTCGATGAGCTTGCCGTTGACGTCAAAGCAGTCGTGGATCACCTGGGCGGTGGGCTCCAGCGCCCAGGGTACGAAACGAATGGTGTTGGGATCGGGATAGAGCTGCATGTCCCGCTCCAGCGGGTCTATCATGCTGTCGTCATCCGGGTACTCGCCGGTCACCGTCTGGGTGAAGATGACCTCGGGCAGCCGCATGCCCCCTTCGCGCAGAAACTTGTTGGCTGGAATGATCTTGCCTCGGGCATTGCCGGTGAAATCCGGAAACAGGCACTCCACTTCCGTGATGCGATTGCTCTCCATCCAGCCCTTGATACTGTCCATGTTAAACCCCGACTTTACGGTTGCCATTGTCAAGGGTGTCTAATATAAGGAACACCATTGTTAATGAAATGTAATCGACCACACCATAAAAGCCCGTGATAAAGGCCTTTGTCAAGCAGCGGTGTTTAAAAAACTATAAACAACGGCCTGTATAATGACCAGCGCGGCACCAAATACTAAACACTTTGTGTCACGATCAGCCCACTGCAAGCTCGATGCCAACGGCGGCGGGATCTCGTTCGATACTCAGTCAGACCCTGTCGGAGAAGGCCCATTTCTTTGCAAGGACGCACACTCCTTATCCAATTTCCTTTGCATGTCTGCATTTTTTTGGTACAAGGCCCGCCCTGATTTGCACTCTCCTGCATGGATTTGGTGCAAAACGGGATACAAGGGCTTGGTCTGACGACAGACAGCCCCCATCAATGGGTAACATTGGGAAACTGACTGGTAGCAAACCGTATGTGTGATTTCATGACAGAAGACCAACTGACCTTCTACAAAGGCCAGATCGAGCGACAAATCCTTGAGCTCGAAGAACGTCTCAACTCCCAGGCCAGCCAGGCTATCGCCACCGATACCAACGAAATGGCGGATGAAATTGACCGTGCCAGTGTCGAGGAGGCCCGTCGCCTGGAGCTGAACCGCATCGAGCACGACAAGTTGCACCTGCGCAAGCTGAAAGGGGCGTTGAAGCGCATCAATGAAGGGGATTTCGGCTATTGCGAATCCTGTGGCGACGAGATCTCTCTCAAGCGGCTGCAGGCCCGTCCCGAGTCCCGCTTCTGTGTTGAATGCCAGAGCACCAAGGAATTCAACGACACTCACGTGTTCCGTCGCGTCGCCTGATGCGGCGAACAAGCCCGGCCTCGGTACGAGCCGGGCACAGGGCAGGCCATGCCCGAAGATGACGCGGCCGGGTGATCCCCGGCCCCTTTCACAGCAAGAGCGTGACAACTTCTGTTAGACTCCGGGCAAGTCCCGGATCCTACAGGAGATCAAAGCGTGAAATGGCTCATCAGGCTGTGCTTGTGCCTGCCATTGCTGGCACAAGCACAGACGCTCACCGTCAAGGTCCCCAGCCGACCGATCAACGATCTCGACAACGAATACCAGCTCAAGCTGCTGGAACTGGCGCTCAACCACGCCGGGCAGCCCTACAAGCTGGAGCGGGTCGACCTCAATCTCAACCAGTACAGCCTCCAGCAGGCGCTTGCCAAGGGCAAGGTCATCAATGTGTTCTGGATGGGTACCTCCAGCGCGCTGGAATCCTCCCTCACCGCAGTGCCAATCCCGCTGTTTCGTGGTCTGGAAGGGCTGCGCCTCTCCTTCATCCACGCCGATGCCCAGGAGCGGTTCAACCAGATCAACACCCTGGCAGACCTCAAGAAACTGAAAGCCGCACAGGGGGTGGGCTGGGCCGACAACAAGATCCTGGAACTGGCAGGCATTCCCACCTATGCCGGGCGCTACAGCAACCTGTTTCGCCTGATGAATGACGGCGACAAGCTGGACTTCTTCCCCCGTGGTCTGGTGGAAATCTTCGCCGAACGCAGCAAGCTGGCGGCACAATATCCCAACCTGGTGATCGATCAGCACCTGCTGATCCGCTACCCCTTCGCCGAGTTCTTCTTCGTCAGCCCGGAGTCGCCGAAGCTGGCCAAGGCGATCCAGACCGGCCTCGAGCGTGCCTATGCCGACGGCAGCTTCATGGCGTTCTTTCGGGAGAACCCCAAGATCCGCGAGGCCCTGGCCAGCGCCAATCTGGAGCAGAGAGTCACCATCGCCCTGCCCAATCCCGACATGACCCCCTTGCTCAAAAGCATTCCGGCCCAATATTGGGAATATCCACCGTCGCAGGAGTAAACGGACACGATATCCGGCGTTGAGAATATCCACCGCTGCGAGCGTGAACGGACACCGCCTCCGGCGTTGGGAATATCCACCGCCGGGAGCGTGATCAGCCGCGGGTCATCCCATCCGGTGGGCGCAGCCCGCCGCAGACGCACAGGAACGCGAGGTCGCCCGGCCTCAATACGCGCACCAGGGAGGTGCCATGAAACGACTGGATGACTGGTTTCGCGACTATGGCCAGAGCCATCAACACCCCGTCAATGTGGCCATCCACAAGGTGGCGGTGCCAGGCATCTACCTCTGCATCCTGGCACTGCTCTGGTGCCTGCCCGCAGGTCCCCTGCCAGCGTCCCTCAACTGGGCGGAGCTGGCGGCCATCCCGGTGCTGGTCTTCTACCTGCGGCTGTCGTTGACGATCTTTACGGGGATGACGGCCCTGACCGCCCTGGGACTGGCCTTCTGCCACGTCTGGCAGGGGCCGCTGCTGTGGCCTGCCCTCATCGGGTTCGTGCTGTTCTGGATAGCTCAATTCGTCGGTCACCATATCGAGGGGAAACGCCCCTCCTTTCTCACCGACCTGCAATTTCTGCTGGTAGGCCCCGCCTGGGTGCTGGCCAGCCTCTATCGTCGTTTGGGCATCCCTTTCTGAGGGAGGCCAACAGGAGAGACCATGAGACATCTTCAGACCCTTGCTCGCACCCTGCCCCTGCTGCTGGGGGCACTGATGGCCGGCCCGGTGCTGGCCGACAAGGCAGATCCCGTCGGCGAGGTGAGCACCGCTTTCAAGCTGCTCGGACCCAACCACAAGATCCTGGTGGAGGCGTTCGACGACCCTAAAATCGCCGGTGTCGCCTGCTATCTGGCCCGCCCCAAGACCGGCGGCGTCAAGGGCGGACTCGGGCTGGCGGAGGATCCCTCCCACGCCTCCCTCTCCTGCCACCAGATCGGCCCCATCACCCTGCCCGCCAGGCTGAAGGCGGGGGAAGAGGTGTTCGACGTCAGCACCTCGCTGGTGTTCAAGGAGCAGAAGGTGGTGCGTTTTTACGACGAGAAGCGCAATGCCCTTGTCTATCTGACTTACAGCACCAAGTTGGTGGATGGTTCGTACAAGAGTGCGGTCAGTGCCGTTCCCATCATGCCCTGGGGTTGAAACAGCACCACTTATCCCGTGATGACGGTCACTATTTGTTGTAATTTAACCACATCATTATCTACGGAGAGCGCACCATGAGAGTCGCCGTTTTCAGTACCAAGAGCTACGACAAAGAACATTTCCACCAGGCCAACGGCCAGTACGGTTTCGATCTGGAGTTCTTCGACGTGCGGCTGGAGGCCAAGACGGCCCGTCTCGCCCACGGCTTCCCCGTGGTCTGCCTGTTCGTCAACGATGATGCCGACCGCGAAGTGCTGGCCGAGCTGGCGCAGTACGGCACCAGGGTCATCGCCCTGCGCTGCGCCGGTTACAACAACGTGGATCTGGCCGCCGCCAAGGAGCTGGGACTCAAGGTGGTGCGGGTGCCGGCCTACTCCCCCGAGGCCGTTGCCGAACATGCGGTGGGCCTGATGATGACCCTCAACCGCCGCATCCATAAGGCGTATCAGCGCACCCGGGACGCCAACTTCTCCCTGGAAGGGCTGGTGGGCTTCAACATGCATGGCCGTACCGCCGGCATCATAGGCACCGGCAAGATCGGCATCGCCACCTTGCGCATCCTCAAGGGGTTCGGCATGCGCCTGCTGGTGAGCGATCCCTATCCGAACCAGGCGGCCATCGATCTGGGCGCCGAGTACGTGGATCTCGATACTCTGTTCCGTCAGTCCGATGTCATCAGCCTGCACTGCCCCCTGTTCAAGGAGAACTATCACCTGCTGAACAAGGAGGCCTTCGCCAAGATGAAGGACGGGGTGATGATCATCAACACCAGCCGGGGCGGCCTGCTCGACTCCAACGCCGCCATCGAGGCCCTCAAGACCTCCCGCATCGGCGCCCTGGGGCTGGACGTCTACGAGGAGGAGGAAGACCTCTTCTTCGAGGACAAGTCCAACGAGGTGATCACCGACGACGTCTTCCGCCGCCTGTCTGCCTGCCACAACGTGCTGTTCACCGGTCACCAGGCCTTCCTGACCCGGGAGGCGCTGCACGCCATCGCCGACACCACCCTCAGCAACATCCAGGCCATCGATAGCCAGGGCCGCTCTGACAACGAAGTGGAGTGATCCCTGAGGCGTTGTCGCCACGCCATTGATCCCGCCGCCGGGTTGTGAGACCCGGCGGCATCGGGTAGGCTACCAGCCCTTTTTTGTACAGGAGTCTGGCCAGCATGTTCATCGGATTTGATTACGGTACCTCCAACTGTGCCGTCGCCGTGATGGAACAGGGCAGCCCCAGGCTGCTGACCCTCTCCGGTTCCCATTACCTTCCCTCCACCCTGCACGCCCCCCACCGGGACGCCATCGCCGGCCTCCTGGCCGAAGGGCTGGCCCCCGTCCAGCAGAGCGAATACCTCAAGCTGCGCGGTCCAGTGGTGACCCGGGCCCAGGCGGTGCGCCGCCAGATGCGCGAAGAAGGACTCATCGACGAGCTGAGCTTCGGCAGTGCGGCGCTGGCGCGCTATCTGGAAGAGCCGGACGAGGGCTACTACATCAAGTCCCCCAAATCCTTTCTCGGGGCCTATGGCCTCAAGGCTCCCCAGATCGCCCTGTTCGAGGACATTGTCTGCGCCATGATGCTGCACGTGCGCCGGGAGGCGGAGCAGCAGACGGGCAGCACCATCCGCCAGGCGGTGATCGGCCGACCGGTCAACTTCCAGGGACTGGCGGGGGAAGAGAGCAACCGCCAGGCCATCGCCATCCTGAGGGAGGCGGCACGCCTCGCCGGGTTCGAGCGGGTGGAGTTCCTCTATGAGCCGGTGGCCGCCGGCTTCGAGTTCGAAGCGCGCCTCACCGAGGATGCGGTGGTGCTGGTGGTGGACATCGGGGGCGGGACCACCGACTGCTCCGTACTGCGCATGGGCCCGAGCCACCGTGACCAGCTGGATCGCAGCGGCGATCTGCTCGGTCACAGCGGCCAGCGCATCGGGGGCAACGACTTCGACATCCGCCTGACCGTGGAGGGCATGATGCCGCTGCTCGGCATGCACGAGACCCTCAAGACCGGCAAGCCACTGCCCCATCCCCTGTTCTGGGACGCCGCCGCCATCAATGACGTCAGTGCCCAGAGCCGTTTCTACAGCCTGGATACCGCCCGCCAGTTGCAGGATCTCCAGCTCGACAGCCAGCCAGGCAGCAAGCTCCCGCGCCTCGCCAGCCTGCGGGCCCACAAGCTGAGCCATCAACTGGTGTGGCGCGCCGAGCAGGGCAAGATCGCCCTCTCCGACCACGAGCACAATCACCAGACCCTGAACGAGCTGGAAAAAGGGCTGGAGGCGGCACTCACCCGCCCCCAGCTGGCCAGTGCTTCCGCCCCCTTGCTGGAGAAGATTGGCGAGCTGATGGACGAGGCTATCCTGGCGGCAGGCGTGCAGCCTGACCGGGTCTTCGTCACCGGCGGCAGTGCCCGCTCCCCCCTCATCAAGGCCTTCATCCAGCAGAAACTGCCCAAGGTACCGCTGGAGGGGGGTGATGACTTCGGTTCGGTGGCCTCGGGCCTCGCCCGCTATGCCGAGCGCCTGTTTGCGGACTGAGACGGCCAGGGGAGCCATGGGCAACCGGTAGACAGGTTCGCTCGGGGCGGGTGTTGCCATTTGCCGACACCCCCTCTTCCCCCGGGGCGACAGAAGCGGTCGGGCTCCTCCCCCCTCGCCCTGCCGCCCGGGCCCGGGGACGGGTATGCTTGTCATACCCACCACCGGAGCCCCTTCAATGCCCAGATACCTGCTACTGCTGCTCGCCCTGCTTCTGCTCAGCGCCTGCAGCAGTGCTCCCCGCTTTGCCTCGCAAGACCTGCAACACCATCACTGGGTGCTCGATCGGCTGGATGGCCAGGCCATCGCCAGCCGCCGCAGCAATCCCCCCGACATCGAGATCGGTGAACACTTCACCGTCAACGGCATCGCCGGTTGCAACCGCTACTTCGGCCAGGGTCACCTCAAGGGGAACAAGCTCTGGGTCACCAGCCTCGGCAGCACCGCCATGGCCTGCCCCCCCGAACTCGATCTGATAGAGCAGGCCGTGCTCGCCACCCTGACGGAGGGGGCCACACTGAGCGGTTCCACCCAGACCCTGATCCTCCAGGGAAAACGGCACCGTTTGGAATACAGGCTGCAAGACTGGGTGTACTAGGGCTCACAAAACCGCTCGCCAGCAGGAACAACTGGCCAGGCTGTGGCACAATATGAGGCATTGTTAGCAATGGAGGCTGCCTCAGCCATGTCGATGGATCGCCTGTTTGGCAAGATCAAGCAACTGCCCACAATTCCGAAACTGCTGCACGAGCTGATGCAGAGTTTCAACGACGAGAATGCCCGCATCGACGAGATCGCGGCCAAGATCGCCATGGACCAGGTGATCAGCGTCAAGGTACTGCGGATGGCCAACTCCGCCGCCCTGCGCCGTGGCAATGAAATCACCTCCATCGAACAGGCGGTGATCCGCCTCGGTTTCAACCGTCTGCGCTCCGTGGTGGTCGCCTCCGGCATCATCAGCAGCTTCAAGGCCCCCCCCGGCTTTGACAAGCTCCACTTCTGGACCCAGACCTTCCAGGTCGCCACCATTGCCCGCACCCTGGCACAGCAGACCACCTCGGTGGATCCCGAGACCGCCTTCACCTGCGCCCTCATTCACAACATCGGCGAGCTGCTGATCCAGAGCACCCTGCCGGAAGAGGCGGGGCTCATCAATCTGGCCATCGAGAAAGGCAGCAGCCGGGTCGATGCCCAGAGGGAGATGCTGGGTTACGACTATGCCCAGCTCGGCGCAGAGCTGGCGCGGCGCTGGAACCTGTCGCCCGCCTTCGTGGATGCCATCGCCCAGCAGCTCGACCCCCTCTCCCACGATCCGGTCAGCAAGGAGGCCGTGCTCATCCGGCTCGCCGTCTTCGTCTCCTTCGCCTGGCAGGCCGGCGTACCGGCACAGGCCATCATCGCCCGTTTCCCCAGAACCCTGGCTGACCAGCTGGGGCTGGATCCCGCCAGCTTGGCGGATCAGCTGGAGCAGCTCCACGAACAGGGCAACGCCCTGGCCGATTTGCTGACCCAGTAGATGCACAACGGCCGATCAGCAGGAGCCGGATCCCCGTCTCATTCTGGAGGATCAGCTCGAACAGCTGTACGAACAAGGCAACGCCCTGGCCGATTTGCTGACCCAATAGCGTCACGGCAGACCGCCCAGCCAAGCCGGAAGCACCGTCTCATTCTGGCCGGTCGTCACATACACACGCCCATGGACGGGATAAGATGGCCTGCGCCCATCCCCCACTCCTGAGCCTCTCTGACACAGTAGATACCATGACCCATCCCTTCCTGTTTCACCCCCAGGCGGCACCCTGGTTCAAAGAGAGTGCCGACACCCTGCAGCTCACCCTGTTCAGCGAGCTGGACGCCCCCATCCGCGAGGTGTGGCTGCGTCACGAGCCGGACAACGAGGAGTATCTGGTCGCCATGACGCCGGTCGCCACCCGGGACAGGCTTCAGGTCTGGCAGGTCGAACTGCCGCTGGCCAGAGGGCAGGAGATCCACCTCTACTGCTTCAAGTGCCTCACCGACGAGGAGCAGTGGTGGCTGCACGGGGCAGGCGTCAGCGCCGCCATGCCGCCGCGGGAGCAGCATTTCCGCTTCAACAGCCATCACCAGCCCCCGGCCTGGGTGCAGGATCAGGTGTTCTACCAGATCTTCCCCGACCGCTTCTGCAACGGCGACCCGTCACTGAGCGTCAAGCATCACGAGTACGAGTACAGGGGCAAGGCGGTCATCAGCAAGGCCTGGGGCGAGCCGGTCAGCCGCCACGAAGAGGGGCACGGCGCCTGTGAATTCTACGGTGGGGATCTGGCGGGCATCGACGCCAAGCTGCATTACCTGCAATCCCTGGGGGTGACGGCGCTCTACCTCAACCCTATCTTCGATTCGCCGAGCAACCACAAGTACGACACCCAGGACTACTTCAAGGTGGATGCGCACCTCGGTACCAATGCCCAGTTTGCCGAGCTGACCCGCAACCTGCACCAGCGCGGCATGAGGATCATCCTGGATGCGGTGGTCAACCACACCTCCACCGAGCACCCCTGGTTCTGCCCGCCGCTGGGCGCCCAGAGCAACCCGGACTCCCCCTGGCGCAGCTTCTACACCTTCGATCAGGAAGGGGATTATGTTAGCTGGAAAGGGATCCGCAGCTTGCCCAAGCTGGATTTCTCAAGTGAACAGGTGCAGGACGCCGTTTATCGGGCAGACAACGCCATTCTGCGCTACTGGATGCGCGCCCCCTACCAGATCGATGGCTGGCGCTTTGACGTCATCCACATGCTGGGGGAGCGGGGCACTGCCGAGGGCAATCGCGGCCATGTGCGCGCCATTCGCGGCGCGGTGAAGCAGGAGAATCCGGACGCCTACGTCCTCGGCGAGCACTTCTTCGAGGCGAGCCAGTGGCTGCAGGGGGATCAGGAGGATGGCGCCATGAACTACTACGGCTTCGCCCACCCCATCCGCGCCTTCCTGGCGGGGCAGGACATCGCCTATCATCCCATCAAGATCAGCGCCACCGAGCTGGATCACTGGCTCAAGCTGGCGCGGGCCCATATTCCGTTCAAGAACCAGCTGGCCCAGTTCAACCTGCTGGACAGCCACGACACCGCCCGCTTCCTGCACCTGCTGGGGGAAGACAAGCAGCGGATGCGACTCGCCGCCACCCTGCTCATCACCTACATCGGCGTGCCCTCCATCTACTACGGCGACGAGGTGGGGCTCTCCGGCGGCAACGACCCGGACTGCCGCCGCTGCTTCCCCTGGGATACCACCGACTGGGATCACGTGCTGCACGACCACTATCGCCGCCTGATCCAGCTGCGCCGCCAGCGCCCGGCCCTGCGCCGGGGAGACATCCAGACCCTCTACGCCGGCCCTCACAGCTATGTGTTCTCCCGTACCCTGCAAAGCGATCAGGTGGTGGTCGCCTGCAACCGCCACCCCACGGAGCCGCGCACCATCAGCCTGCCCCTGTGGCAGACCGCCAGCCCCGCCAGCCGCTTCACCGACGCCTTCAACGGCGACAAGTTCGAGGTGGTGCAGGGGGAGGTGCAGCTCACCATCCCGGCCAACTCCGCCAGGGTACTGCTGTCGAGCTAGGGATCGCGGCAATAGAAAACCGGCGCTCGGGGCGCCGGTTTTTTTATGCCTGCATCCCCCGAAGTGACGGATGCTGCCTCATCGCTGTTTTTCGATCCGATAACCCTACGCCGCCATGTGTGATGCGACGAATACATCAAACATCATCTCTTCATCAGTAGTTGATGCTGACATAGGGGACTTCGGTCACATCCCACGCCTGCTTGAGGTAGACGGTGAGCACGAAGAAGAAGTTGGCCAGCAGATTGGCGAAGCGATAGAGGATGGGATCGAAGCGCACGCCGCTCTCTTCCAGGCGTACCAGCAGACGCACCACCTTCTTGCTGCCACAGCGGCACAGGTGCAGGGTGGGAATGGGCTGGGGCCCCTGGGGCAGCACGAAGCCGGTCACCCGGCCGCGACTCGCCTCGTTGTAGTGATCGTACCGTCCCTTCAGCCAGTCCAGATCCTCCTCGAAGATGCCGAGCCGTCCCCGCACCGAGCCGTTGAGGTTGTAGATGAGCCGCTGCAGGGTCGCCAGATCCGCCATCACGGGCCGGGTATCCTCATCCGGCATCAGATGAGAGAGCACGGCCCCCACCTGGCAGCAGAGCTCGTCGGTGGCGATCTCGTAGTCGCACTGAAACTGGGTTTCGAAGATGAAGGGGTAGCAGAGCTCGCGCTTGTCTCTTGGCTTCTTGGGGTTCATGGCATCGCCGGGCTGGGGAAAAGGGCAGTGTGCCAGCCCGGGGACGGGCTGGCAAACACCCCGCCCCCGCCGGCATCACGGGGGCGTCGCCAGACTAGCCGGTCGCCATCTGCTGGCCAAGCAGTCGCATGGCCTCCAGCATCCGCTGGTTGAAGCCCATGAAGCCTGCCCCCTGGGTCGCCCCGTCCTGACCCCGCGCCGCCAGCACGGTGGGCGTCAGCGCCTCCTGCTGGGAAGGGGGCAGCAGGGCGTCGGCCTGCTGCTGCAACCGGCTGAGCCTCGGCAGGTAGTCCGCCAGGGGCTTGAGGCTCTCCTGCAGGGAACTGGCCCCCTGGTAGGTCTGACTCAACTTGGCCGATTGCTTGAGCTTGAGGGAGTAGGAGACCAGCTGGCTGTCATCCAGTTGCAGCCCGTTCAGCCCGTCCGCCAGGGTCTTGCCGTCGCCCCCCTTGAAGAACTGCCCGGCCAGCTCGTCCAGCCCCTTGACCAGGGTGCCGATGGCATCCATCTCGGCACTGTCGAGATCCCCCTCCAGGGAGAAGTCGAAGCTCTGGCTCGACTTGAGGCTGAACTGGCTGCCGCCCCCATCGCTCTGGGACTTGAACTGCCAGCTGTCGCTGAAGCGCAACATCACCTTGTCCCCGTCCCGGGTCTCGATCTCGAGGAGGGCCTGCTGGCGGCTGGCCATCCTGGCATCCCCCAGATCCGTGGTCGACACCTTGCCGAAGAACTCCTTCTCGAACTCGTCGAGCCCCTTCTGGATCAGCTTGTAGCTCTGATCCATGCCGGTCTTGATGTCCTCGTTGTCCGCCCAGCCACCGAGCTGCTTCCTGGCGTCACCGAAGCCCTTGTCCACCCCCTTGCGGGCCTGCTCCATCATCTTGGTCAGGTCGTCGTCGGACTTGCCGTCCGCACGGGCCGCGCCTATCCGCCCGGTGACGAACTGCAACACGTTGTCCGCCACCGACTGGAAATCGAACAGGGTCTCCGGGGTGACCTCCTGGGGTTCCTGCACCTTGGGTGCCTTGTAGCCCTGGCCGTTGATCTCCAGCGCAAATTGCAGCGCCTGCTGGATCAGCACCTGGGCCCATTTCGGGGGCTTGTTCAGGGAGACCTCATCCCCCTTGTCCGCCGTTTTCGACTCCGTCTGTTGAGGCGATTTGGGAGCAATGCCCACTCCCTTGGGTTGGGCTGCGCCCATGCCATCAATTTGCATCATTACTCTCCCGCCTATAGTGGTGGATCGGTTATCGGCCCGACTGGCCACTTCTTGACCACAAAAAACTTGGACAATCCGCAACGGCCTTTTAAAATCCCCACCCTTTGGTTGGCTGCGGCCTTCCCCCGGTCTTTCCCCGGCTCAGCCCGGTGCATGCGAGGTATCCATGACTCAATCCCAGCCCTCTTCCGCCGACGCCCAGGGCAGACGGACTCCTGCCGACTACCAGACCCAGCTCGACGAGAAGCGCGATCGCCTCACCCAGCTGTTCGCCCCCTTCAATCCGCCCGCGCTGGAGTTGCACGCCTCCCCCGCCGAGCACTACCGGATGCGCGCCGAGTTCCGCATCTGGCACGAGGGGGATGACCTCTTCCACTGCATGTATGCACCGGCCACCAAGGAGATCATCCGGGTCGACAGCTTCCCCACCGCCAGCCTGCTCATCAACCGGCTGATGCCGGTGCTGCTGGCCGGGCTTCGCCCGCACCCCGTGCTGCGCAAGAAGCTGTTCCAGATCGACTACCTCTCCACCCAGTCCGGCCAGATCTGCGTCAGCCTGCTCTACCACCGCAAGCTGGAAGCCGAGTGGCAGCAGGCCGCCGAGGCGCTGCAGGCCGACCTGCGGGCCAAGGGGTTCGAACTGCAACTGATTGGCCGCGCCCACAAGCAGAAGATCTGTCTCGGGGATGACTTCGTCATCGAACGCCTGACCGTGCAGGGGCGCGAGCTGGTCTACAAGCAGGTGGAAAACAGCTTCACCCAGCCCAACGCCGCCATCAACGAGCAGATGCTGGGCTGGGCCCTGGACGTGACCAAAGAGAGCGAGGGGGACCTGCTGGAGCTCTACTGCGGCAACGGCAACTTCTCCATCGCCCTGGCGCAGAACTTTCGCAAGGTGCTGGCCACCGAGATCGCCAAGCCGAGCGTGGACTCCGCCCAGTTCAACATCGCCGCCAACGGTGTCGACAACCTGATCATCCTGCGCATGTCGGCGGAGGAGTTCACCATGGCGATGCGCGGCGAGCGGGAGTTCAACCGCCTCAAGGGGGTCGATCTCGGCGCCTACCAGTGCAACACCATCTTCGTCGACCCGCCCCGGGCCGGTCTGGACGACGCCACCGTCAAGCTGGTGCAGGATTACGACAACATCCTCTACATCTCCTGCAACCCCGAGACCCTGCAGGCCAACATGGCCGTGCTCGGTGAAACCCACGAGATCGCCCGCTTCGCCCTGTTCGACCAGTTCCCCTGGACCCACCACATGGAAGCCGGGGTGTATCTGAAGCGCAAGGGCGGCTGATCCGGGCGGTTCCCCGTCTGCTCCATGGCAGCCGGAGCCGCTATGGCCACTGAAGGGCACGGATCCTGCCTCATCGCGCTGCCCCGACCCGCCACGGGACAAGTGGGGCGGCCCGATACCAACCGATTCATCCTGCCCCCCCTTCTCCCCCGGGAGAAGGGGCAAAAACCCCCGCATTGATTAGTTATCCCGGTGCAGAGCGCGGACGCAGCCGTTATGCTGGCGACACGCCCACTCACGCCATGACCGGGGAACCACGCCACCATGCCACGCGTTCTGTTTGTTGAAGACGATCCCGAGATAGGCCAGCTCATCAGCAGCTGGCTCGGTCGCCACGACATCGAGGTGCTGCTGGAGACCCGGGGTGACCGGGCACTCGACAGGGCCCTGGCCGAGCAGCCGGATCTGGTGCTGCTCGACATCATGCTGCCGGGGCAGGATGGCCTCTCCCTGTGCCGGGATCTGCGCCCGCGCTTTGCCGGCCCCATCGTCATGCTCACTTCGCTCGACAGCGACATGAACCAGATCCTGAGCCTGGAGCTGGGGGCCAACGACTACATCCTCAAGACCACGCCCCCCCCGGTGCTGCTGGCCCGGCTGCGGGTCCAGTTTCGCCAGCAGGGGCAGAGCCAGCAGGCCGTGGTCCCCGCCGCCCCGCCCCAGCGCCTGCAGTTCGGCCGCCTCCAGATAGACGGCCCGGGTCGGGACGTGCGCCTCGATGGGGAGAGCATTCCCCTCTCCACCGCCGATTTCGACCTCCTGTGGGAGCTGGCCTGCCACGCGGGCCAGATCCTGGGGCGGGAGGCGCTGTTTCGCAGCCTGCGGGGGCGCGACTACGACGGCCAGGATCGCAGCATGGACGTGGCCATCTCCCGTCTGCGCCGCCGGCTCGGGGATGACAGCAACAACCCGACCCGCATCAAGACGGTGCGCCAGAAGGGTTATCTACTCGTACCCCAGGCTTGGGAATGAGCTGGTGTCTCACACGCCTGCACACCAGAAGCCAGGGAATGACAGCAACAACTCGATCTGGATCAAGACGGTGCGCCAGAGAAGGTTACCTGCTGGTGCCCCAGGCCTGGGAATAAGCCCCGCCGAATGACCTTGATGCACTCAGCCTTCTCCCCTTGCGGGAGAAGGGTTGGGGATGAGGGGCAACAAGGCAATGTCCAGACGCAATCCAGGCAAGAGGAGAGCCCCGATGCGACGCCTGTTTATCCAGTTCTATCTGTTGCTGAAGGCTTCACCCTCGCCATTCTGCTCATCGGGCTGGTCTATCAGGTCAGTGCAGAGCGGGCGGGGGACCGTTATCTGGAGCGGATGATGCAAGGCTCCCTCGGCCTGCTCACTGGCGAGCTGGCCCGGCTGCCGCCGGAACACTGGGCCACCCGCACCGGCGAGCAGAGCCGCCAGCTCAATCTGCCGCTGCAGATCGGCGTCCTCGCCAACCAGCCCCTGGCCAGCGAGGATCAGGCCTTCCTCGAGGCGGGCAACATCGTCATCGTCGAAGAGGATGACACCTTCCTGCAGCGCATCCCGAACACCGACAAGGTGCTGATCGTCGGCCCCGTCCCCTACCTCTCCTACCTGCACGAGCTGCACTGGGTGGACGTGGGGCTGTTGCTGCTCATCGGCCTTTCCCTCGGCCTGCCCATCCTGCTCTGGCTTCGCCCACACTGGCGCGGCCTGCAACAGCTCGAACAGACCGCCCGCCGGGTCGGCGACGGGGATCTCTCCTGTCGCACCGGTTTGCCGCCCGGCAGCAGCCTGGGCCAGGTCGGCCGCACCTTCGACCAGATGGCGGAGCAGTTGCAGGCCATGCTGGCCAGTCGCAAGCAGTTGACCGACGCCATCGCCCACGAGTTGCGCTCCCCCCTGGTGCGGCTGCGCTATCGCCTCGCCATGCTGGCCGAGCCTCCCTCACCCGAGGAGCAGCAGGGACTGGAGCGGGACCTCGGCGCCCTCGATGCCCTCATCGAGGAGATGCTGACCTATGCCAGGCTCGATCGCCCCGAACTGCCGCTGCAATGCAGCGATCTGGAGCTCGGCAGCTGGGCCGGCAGCCGCCTGGCCGACTGGCAGGCCCTGCGACCGGACAAGCGGCTCGACTTCGTGCGCCCGACCATGCCCCTACCCTGGCGCGGTGACACCCGATTGCTGGACCGGGCGCTGGAAAACCTCATCGGCAACGCCCTGCGCCATGCCACCAGCCAGGCAAGCCTCTGCATAGCGCGACAGGGGGACGACTATCTGCTGGAGGTGGCCGACGATGGCCCCGGCATCGATCCCGCGCTGGCCCCGCAAATCTTCGAGCCCTTCGTGCGCCTGGATCAGAGCCGGGACAGACGCACCGGCGGCGCCGGGCTGGGGCTGGCCATCGTGCGCAGCATCGCCCACCACCACGGCGGCGAGGTGCAACTGCTGCCAAGCAGCAGCGGTGCCCGTTTCTGCCTGACCCTGCCCGTACATTTGGATACAAACCGTCACCAGTCGCTCACTGAACCGCAGGTCGAACAACCCTAGGATGAAGTCATGGAGAAACGCTCCATGTCATCAAACCGAACGAGGAACTGGAATATGAACAAGCTGATCCCCCTGACTCTGGCCGCTGTCTTCGCCCTGACCTCCGGCTTCACCATGGCCGCCACCCCGACCAAGGCCGCCGCTCCCCACGCCACCCAGACCAAGGTCGTGAAAAAGCATCACAAGGCTGCCCACGCCAAGGCGCCGGCCGTCAAGGTTGCCCCCAAGACCAAGTAAGCTGCCCGCTTCCGCCATGAAAAAGGGGCCCCCGACAGGGGGCCCCTTCTGTTTTTTACGCGCTTGCCGTGACTCAACCCAGCATGTAATCCGCCGGCAGTTCGATGCGGGCCACCCCGGAGGCAACCGCCGCCAGTGCCACGGCACGGGCAACCCGCGGCAGCAGGCGGGCGTCCATGGGCTTGGGAATGACGTAATCCTTGCCGAAGGCGAGTTCACTCACGCCAGCGGCGGTCAGCACCTCGGCGGGCACCGGCTCCTTGGCCAGAGCACGGATCGCCTCCACTGCCGCAATCTTCATGGCATCGTTGATGCGGCTGGCACGGGCGTCGAGGGCGCCGCGGAAGATGAAGGGGAAGCAGAGCACGTTGTTGATCTGGTTCGGGTAGTCCGAGCGGCCGGTTCCCATGATGAGATCCCCGCGCACTGCGTGAGCCAGGGCAGGCTTGATCTCGGGGTCCGGGTTGGAACAGGCGAAGATCACCGGGTTGGGGGCCATCAGGGCCAACGCCTCGGCGGGCAGTACGTCCGGGCCGGAGACGCCGACGAAGACGTCAGCCCCGTCGATGACATCCATAAGAGTGCGCAGGGGGGTGTCGTTGGCGAAACGCTGCTTGTACTGGTTGAGATCGGTGCGGCCGCTGTGGATCACACCCTGGCGGTCCAGCATGAAGATGTTGTGCGGCGCAGCCCCGCACTTGATCAGCAGATCCATGCAGGCGGTGGCGGCTGCGCCGGCGCCCATGCAGACGATGCGGCTGGTGCCAATCTCCTTGCCCTGCACTTCCAGCGCGTTGAGCAGCCCGGCGGCGGTGACGATGGCGGTACCGTGCTGGTCATCGTGGAACACCGGGATGTCACAGCGGGCGATCAGCGCCTCTTCAATCTCGAAGCACTCGGGGGCCTTGATGTCTTCCAGGTTGATGCCGCCGAAGGTGTCGGCGATGGCGGCCACTGTATCGATGAACTGGGCGCTGGTCTCGTGCTTCACCTCGATGTCGATGGAGTCGATGCCGGCAAAGCGCTTGAACAGCAGGGCCTTGCCCTCCATCACCGGCTTGGAGGCCAGCGGGCCCAGATTGCCCAGCCCCAGGATGGCGGTGCCGTTGGAGATGACGGCCACCAGGTTGCCCTTGCCGGTGTAACGGTAGGCATCGGCCGGATTGGCGGCGATCTCGCGTACCGGTTCGGCAACGCCCGGGCTGTAGGCCAGCGCCAGATCGCGAGCGGTCTCGGCGGGCTTGGTGAGGGCGATGG
This sequence comes from Aeromonas sp. QDB18, assembly GCF_027705325.1. Taxonomy (NCBI): domain Bacteria; kingdom Pseudomonadati; phylum Pseudomonadota; class Gammaproteobacteria; order Aeromonadales; family Aeromonadaceae; genus Aeromonas; species Aeromonas sp. QDB18. Next base: position 1,836 of record NZ_JAPDBQ010000027.1, on the reverse strand, counting down.
CGATTTTGCCCGGGACAGGTTGGGCGTGGTAGTCGAGTGCCTGTTGGCGGAGATCGTGCTGCTGATCGGACATGGGGGACCCCGATACGGAAATGAATGAGTGATGCGTTGGCTCGCCAGCGGGCGAGGGCTGAGGATCATAAAGAAATCCCCCGCCCTTTCACAGCATAAAATATCGCTGGATAGCAATGACAGGCTAATCAGTAGCATGTCATGCCACCCAAAACTACCCAATTAGTTATAGATTCGATTTCAATCCATGACTGGAATGCCGGCTTTTGCCTCTGCCTGCCGGGCGATGGCCTCCGTCATTCCCTGGAAGATGAAGAGGTGAAACGGCAGCATGGCAAGCCAGTAGGCCAGCCCCCAGGCCCCCTGCGGATGCCAGTGGGCAGTCACCCGCAGCCGGGTCAGGCCGGACTCCAGGGGCTGGATGTTGAACTCCAGCCGACCGACGCCGGGGGCCTTCATGTTGAACAGCAGATCCAGCCTGCGTCCTTCATCCACCCCGAGGATCTGCCAGGAGTCCAGCATGTCCCCCTTCACGAAGCGATCCGGGTTGGTGCGTCCCCGGGTCCGGGCCGGGCCGCCGATCAGGTGATCCATCCATTCGCGCACCACCCACAGCTCGTTCATGTAGAAGTAGCGCTGCTCGCCCCCCAGCTGCTGCAGCACCTGCCACACTACCTCGGGGGCGGCGAGGCAATCCGCCTCCCCGCTGGCGGTGCGGTCGTAGAAGCCATATTCGGGATGGCGCCAACGCAGACCAAGGGGCGTCTCCTCCCCGTGCTGCTCGGCACCGAGCCTCTGCTCCAGCGCCAGGCTCTCCGCCAGCGCCTCATCGAAGCTGAGCAGATGCTGGGGCAGCAGGGCGCGCAAGGGGCCGTCATCCGCCGGGATGTCGTGCTTGAGCCCCCCCACCAGCGCCTTGGCGATGGGTTGGGGAACCGAGGTGGCGAACTGCAGCCACCAGGCGGAGAGCCGGGGGCTCAAAAAGGGGATCGGAATGATGGGGCAGCGTTTGCCGATATGGGCGGCGAATTTTTGGAGCTGCTGCTGGTAGCTGAGCAGCTCGGGGCCCGCCGCATTGAAGATCTGGCCATCCACCCCGTCGGCTTCCACCAGCCCGCCCAGATAGTGCAAGAGGTTGGAGAGGGCGATGGGGGGCGTGCGGGAACGCACCCACTTGGGCGTCACCATCATGGGCAGGTTGTACACCAGATCCCGCATCACCTCGAACGCCGCCGAGCCGGGGCCTATGATGATGCCGGCACGCAGCTCTACCGTGGGCACCCCTGCGCTGCGAAACAGCTCGCCACAGTAGCGCCGGGAGTTGAGGTGGCGACTGTTGCAGGGCTCGGGCTGGATGGCGCCGAGATAGACGATGCGGCGCACCCCGGCGGCACGGGCGGCAGCAGCGAAGTTCTTCACTCCCTGCTGCTCCAGCCGGTGAAAACCGGCCCCCGCCCCCATGGCGTGTACCAGATAGAAGACGGTGTCGACCCCCGCCAGCGCAGGGGGCAGGGTGGCAGGCTTGAGGCTGTCGGCGAGGCGAAACGCCACCCCCTCCGGCAGACGGCAGGGACGACGGGCCCCGGCGATGACCCTGTACCCCAGACCCTGCAGATGGGGCACCAGGTAGGATCCTATGTACCCGGCAGCTCCCATCACCAGACATGTGCGCATCGGCTCTTCTCCCTTGGTTGAGCCAACACCATAGGGCAAAGCGAGGAATTACAGAATGGCGGCCAATAAAAAAGGTTCATCGCGGCTTTCCGGGGAAGGCCGCCTTGATTTTCAGAAAAAAGTATTCTGAGTCCCTAAATCCATATGCCA
>NZ_JAPDBQ010000026.1:0-34279 GCF_027705325.1 Aeromonas sp. QDB18 | reverse complement strand
ATGATCTCGCACCTCGATAACTGTACGTAAGATCAGTATAGTTCGTGGTAACTGACTGCTAATCATGGGTAATCAGGAAGGCGTTTTGAAATTGCTCCGGCTGAATACGGGAGATGATCCTGGCTATGGTGTCGTGAACAGGTAATCCGTTAGGAAACAAGCCATTACGCTGAAACCATTCCAGATGCGCCTCGCCGAATAGCTCAATATCTTCCCAACCTTGGGCGCCACCGATGGCGGCACAGACAGTCAAAAAAACCACATCAAAGAAGGGGTACTCGATTTTAGCTACCTGGCGAGGGTCTTTGAGTTCAGAGAAGAATTGAGTAAATGCAGCATGGTGGTTCATCGCGAAACTCCCGTAAAAGAGAGTATAAGATCACACCCAGATCGGTCGGTCAAATCCTCTTAACATTGCTTCAAAACGTTCACGATCTCGCCCTGCATTTTCCTCGGCCTTATGCCTTATTAAGGGACTTTCCTCAAAATTGTTTTTCATTCGACTCTCCCCCAGGCTCGATGCCCTCCCCTTGCCTCATCCGGCGGTTTAACATATCTCACTGATTATGTTATTTTATTTACCACTTTATTGCGGCAACCAAGGGCAGACCATGAGCAAGGCAAGAATCGGTATCGTCACCGTCAGCGATCGCGCCAGTGCAGGCATCTACGAAGATCTCTCCGGCAAGGCCATCATCGACACCCTGAACGCCTACCTGACCTCGGAATGGGAGCCCGTCTATCAGGTGATCCCCGACGAGCAGGATCAGATTGAGGCGACCCTGGTTCGGCTGGTGGACGAGGAGCAGTGCTGCCTTGTCGTTACCACGGGGGGCACAGGGCCGGCGAGGCGGGATGTGACCCCGGAGGCCACCGAGGCGGTGTGCGATCGCATGATGCCGGGCTTTGGCGAGCTGATGCGGGCCGAGTCCCTCAAGTTCGTGCCGACCGCCATCCTGTCGCGCCAGACCGCCGGCCTGCGCGGCAGCTCGCTCATCGTCAACCTACCGGGCAAGCCCAAATCGATCCGCGAGTGCCTGGATGCGGTCTTCCCCGCCATTCCCTACTGCATCTACCTGATGGAAGGGCCCTATCTCGAGTGCGACGAGGCCATCATCAAGCCGTTCCGCCCGAAGAAATAAGCACTGGGCGGGGATTTCCCCCGCCCTTTGCTCATTTGCGCCCATACACCTTGACCCCTGCCCTGCTCCCTTCCGAATTGCCGTACACCTCGATGCGCTTGATGCAGAGCCGGCTGCCGAGTGATTGCCACCCCGACTCCTGATCCTCTTTCAACACCTTGTCGAAATAGAGGGTCTTGCTGCGATCGTTGCCGTAGAACACCTTGACCCGCTCTAGGGTCAACTCCCGCCCTGCCTTGACCATGATGGATTTGGTCGGCCGGCAGGCGAGCATGGGAATGATGGCGGGATGATCGCCGACCCCGAGCAGAATGGTCTGCCCCAAGCGGATATCCTCGTCGGCCATGGCCGGGGGAACAGCAGCCCCCAGCAGCGCCATGGGTACGCAGATGCGCAACGCGCGGGCAAGAGTGGACGAGGAGTGAAGGGAAAACAGCGCTGACATGATGCCTCCTGAAAAAAGGAGTCATGATAAGGGCCCGATGCCAGACCCAAGCTGTACTGGCCCTGTACCAGGGGCCATGACAATGGCCGGAGGCCCGTGTGGGTAACGGGGGCCTGGGCCCCCGTTACCCCTGCTGGACGCGCTAACCGCCCCACATGGCCGACAGCCGCGACTCCATGGCCTCTTCCTGCTCATCCGGCAGCTCGGTGAAGAAGTCGAGCCCGGTCTGCTCCTCCACCTCATCCACCGTCACCACATAGTCCGCCAGCCTGCTGGCCGAGACGTTCTCTTGCGGCAGGATGAAGGCGATGGCCCGCTTGCCCGCCAGATCCATCACCACCCGGTAGTAGGCGTGGGGCACGGTCACGCCGTTGCCGATGGCGCCATCGGAGTGGGTGAAGATGGGGCCGGTGATCACCTGCACGCTCTTGTAGGTGATGGCCCACTGCCGGGTCTTCTCCTCCAGGATGCGCCAGGCTCCCTGGTTGAGCGCCGGCAGTTGCGGGGTCATGTTGGTCAGCAGGAAGCTCTGCTTCATGGTGTTGGCGGTGGAGCGCATGTCCGCCGCCGGTGCCTGGTGGCCGCGGTCATAGCCCGAGCCCTTGTAGTCCGACAGGGTGGCGCGAAACTGCACCGGCACCTCCTTGTCCTCGGCGAAGGCATCCTTGCGCGGCACCTGGCCCTGGGCGCTGGCGGCCGTCATCCGGTAAGAGACCCAGTCAGAGACCTTGGTGTCGTAGTTGTACCCGGCGGCATAGCCCTCCCGGCACAACAGCTGACTGGATTGACCGGGTACCCCCAGGGTAACGTGCTCCCCGCACTGGAATCCCGCCGCCAGGCTCGGGAAGGTGGTGAGAGTGAATCCGATAACCAGAACTAATTTATTGATATTATTCATTATTATACCACTCCTTGTGTTAGGCGGAGTGATTTGACACCAGGTCGGACGAGTAAGGCAATCGCACAAATAGCGAGCAATTCGGAAATGTGAAGAGGACGGCAAAACCGCAAACAAGGCGCCGCCAACCGGGGGATTGTCATCCCGCCGTCACTGTGCTGAGGGGGGAATTTCTCCAGCACTATCAGAGGGATAAGGGGTCAACACCGAGGCACCCTGTCAGCACAGCGCCCGGCTCCCACCACGCACGCCCCTGGCCGGGTCAGGGAATATCGAAAAAATCCCAACGAAATAAGGGATCCTCAAGCCCGATAATTAGTCCGCGCTTGTTTGCTCGAGATCAAACGGAGCCATGAAAAGCCCTCTAGAATCAGCCCGTCATCTATTTGGGGCGCCATAAAAGGGGGCCGTTCATTGCAAAAATGCCCGCAGGATTTCTCCTTCATGAATAAGCGGGCCCCGTTGCCGGAATACATCATGGCGCCTCCTCATGCCACGCTTCAAATAACGATGACGACAGACCTTTCATAACAATTAATCCGGTCTGGCACCGCGTACCCTGCGTTTCCAACGATGCCATTGACGAGGCCTTCATGCCGGAAGGCCAGGAATGGCTGTGCTTTTCAATCAGGATAAGGATGCATGATGAAAAAGTCCCTGCTGGCTGGCGCCCTGCTGCTCTGCCCTGCCGCCTTTGCCACCACCACACACTGGGAATACAGCGGCGAGGCCGGCCCGGCGAGATGGGCCAGCCTGACCCCGGAATATGGCCAGTGTGCCGGTAGCAACCAGTCGCCGGTCAACCTCTCGGGTCTGGTGAAGGCCGATTTGGCCCCCCTGCAGTTCCACTATCAGGCGGGTGGCAAGACGCTGGTCAACAACGGCCACACGGTGCAGGTCAACTATGCCCCCGGCAGCACCCTTGAGCTCGACGGCATGCACTTCGAACTCAAGCAGTTCCACTTCCACGCCCCCAGCGAAAACCTCATCGAAGGCAGGTCCTACCCCCTGGAGGGTCACCTGGTCCATGCCAATGACAAGGGGGAGCTGGCGGTGGTCGCCGTGATGTTCGAGCCGGGCCAGGCCAATGGGGCCCTGAGCCAGGCCTGGCAGGTGCTGCCAGCCAAGGCGGGGGAGATCCATGCCTTCAAGGAACCCATCTCGGCAGAGCAACTGCTGCCCGCCCAGCACGACTACTACCGCTTCAGCGGGTCCCTGACCACCCCACCCTGCTCGGAAGGAGTGCGCTGGCTGGTGATGAAGGAGCCGGTCCAGGCCAGCCAGGCCCAGATCGATGCCTTCAAGGCGGTGATGCACCACCCCAACAACCGCCCCGTCCAGCCTCTCAACGGGCGACTGGTGCTGGAATAAGGGGGTTATCTCACCGATTCGCGCAATAAAAAGAGGGCCTATTGGCCCTCTTTTGCATCTTTCGCAAAGGTGTTTACAGGCTGGCAGCGATGCGTGCCCCCAGCGCGGCGTTGTTCAGCACCAGCTGGATATTGGCCGCCAGGGAGTTGCCACCGGTCAGCTCGCACACCCGGGCCAGCAGGAAGGGGGTGGACTCCTTGCCCTTCACCCCCTGCTCGTCCGCCTCACGCAGTGCCTGGGCAATGGCGGCGTCGATGTCGGCCTTGGGCATGGCAAACTGGGTCGGGATCGGGTTGGCCACCACGGCGCCCCCGGCCAGCCCCAGCTCCCACTTCAGACGCAGCGCCTCGGCGATGGCCGCCGGGCTCTCCAGGCGGTAATCCACCTTGAAGCCGCTCTCCCGGGTGTAGAAGGCGGGCAGCTCCTCGGTCTGGTAGCCGATCACCGGCACCCCCTGGGTCTCCAGGTACTCCAGGGTCAGACCGATGTCGAGGATCGACTTGGCTCCGGCGCAGACCACGGCCACCGGGGTCTGGGCAAATTCCTGCAGGTCGGCCGAAATGTCGAAGGTCTCCTGGGCACCGCGGTGCACGCCGCCGATGCCGCCGGTGGCGAACACCCGGATCCCGGCCATGGCGGCGATGATCATGGTGGAGGCTACCGTGGTCGCCCCCAGCCCCTTGTTGGCCAGCACGAAGGGAATGTCGCGGCGGCTGCACTTGGTGGCGGCATGACCGGCCCGGCCCAGCGCCTCCAGCGCCCCCTCATCCAGACCCACCTTGAGGCGGCCATCGATGATGGCGATGGTGGCCGGCACGGCGCCGTTGTCGCGCACCACCTGCTCGACCTGGCGCGCCGTCTCCACGTTCTGCGGATAGGGCATGCCGTGGGAGATGATGGTGGACTCCAGGGCCACCACCGGCTTGCCGGCGGCCAGCGCGGCGGCAACTTCAGGTTGGATATCGAGGTAAGCGTTCAACATGGGTACTCCTCCAGCATGCGTTCAACGGCGGCCTTGGATAGGCCGGAAAAGACGGTATCGGAACAATTGACGGTGAGGGCGGCGCAACCGAGGGCGAACCGGGTTGTCTCCATGATGCCCTGCTCCTGCAACCAGGCGTGGGCCAGCCCTGCCATGAAGGCATCGCCGCCGCCGGTCACGTTGACGACCGGGCTGCCGAGCACGGGCAGATGGCCCTGGCAGGCCCCGTCGCTATAGAAGATCCCCTGATCGCCGAGGCTCAGGAAGAGCCGCTGCACCCCGGCGCGGTGGAACCAGGCCGCTGCCATGGGCCAGGTGTCGGGCCCGCCGATGGTGAAGCCGCACAGCTGCTCCGCCTCGGTGCGATTGGGTTTGAGGGTGTGGATGCGGTGCAGCCAGGGGCGGATCTTCTCCACCTTGGCCACCGACACGGTGTCCACGAAGATGATGTGCTCCCCCTGGCGCTCGAACAGCCAGTCCAGGGTGTGGGTGGCGAGGTTGGTGTCGAGCACCCAGAGCCGGGCCGCACCGAGAAAACCGCTCAGGGGGGTGAGCCGGGCCGGGGTGAGCTGCTCGATGATCCCCATGTCGTTGACGGCGCAGCTCATCTCGCCGCTGCCATCGTGCAGGCTGAGATAGCAGGAGGTCGACTGACCCTCCAGTACCAGCACCTGGCGCACGTCGACCCCGGCGCGCTGGCTCACCTCCAGCAGGTGGTGGCCGTATTGATCGTTGCCCACCGCAGTCAGCAACCGGGTGTCGGTGCCAAGGCGCGCCAGGTTCTCGGCGATGTTGCGCCCTACCCCGCCGGCGGAGGTGCGTACCCGGCCCGGGTTGGAATCGCCGATGCGCAGGTTGTCGTAGCTGCAGCCACAGATATCCATGTTGGCGCCGCCGATCACTACGGCGTAGGGGCCTTCGCGCAGCACATAGCCGCGCCCCTGCACATAGCCCTGGCGCATCAGGCTGGAGATGTGGCTCGCCAGCGCGGAGCGGCTGATGCCGAGCCTGTCCGCCAGCTCCTGCTGGGCAATCATGGGATCCTGGCGCAGCAGGGCGAGGATCTCTTGCTCACGTTCCGTCATAGACAAACATCCAGTTACAAAGGTTTGTCCATTATTTCCGAAAAACGTTTTCCCGCCATCCTCTCGTACAAGAAATGTCGAGTCGCGCACAAAAAATCACCGGGCAGTGCCCGGCGATCACAACATGGTTTTCAGATGGGCCACTCACCCCAGCTGTACCCAGACCTCGCTCCCCTCCAGCTGCACCGGCCAGCAGGCGACGCTCAGGGCAGGATCGTCCAGACAGCGACCGTCCATCAGGGCGTAGCGCTGCTTGTACAGCGGCGAGGCCACCACGGGCTCCCCACCGGCATCCCCCACCAGGCCACGCCCCAGCACGGCGACGCCGGCCAGGGGGTCCACCCCGTCCAGGGCATAGACATGCTCCCCGAGGCGAAACAGCGCCAGTACCCGCCCCTCCAGCCAGGCGCTGCGCCCCCCCTGCTCCGGCAGCGCCGCCAGCTCGCACACCCGGTGCCACTGCCCGCAGAGCTGTGCATCGTCCTTGTCATCCTTCATACCACCTCCTTGATACTGATGGCGGGTGTGCAACCCGTTGACCCCGCTCATACCACCTCCTTGACAGCGATATCCGGCACCCACTGCCCCCGCTCCTCACGGCGCGGCGGCGTCTCGTCCTCGGGCCGGTTGACGAAGGCCTCGAACAGCTTGAGCTTGTCCGGATCCGCCAATGTGCTCTTCCACTCGCACTGCCAGGTGCCGACGATCCCCTCCATCATGGCCTCCAGCTCGGCACCGATGCCGAGCCTGTCCTCGATGATCACCGACCTGAGATAGTCGAGCCCCCCTTCCATGTTCTCCATCCAGACCGAGGTGCGTTGCAGCCTGTCCCCGGTGCGCACATAGAACATCAGCAGCCGGTCGATGTAGCGGATCAGGGTCTGCTCGTCGAGATCCGTGGCAAAGAGGTCCGCGTGGCGCGGCCGCATACCGCCGTTGCCACACACATAGAGGTTCCAGCCCCGCTCGGTGGCGATGACGCCGATGTCCTTGCTCTGGGCCTCGGCGCACTCCCGGGTGCAGCCTGAGACCGCAAACTTCAGCTTGTGTGGTGCCCGCAGCCCCTTGTAGCGGTGTTCCAGGGTCTGGGTCAGGGTCATGGAGTCCTGCACCCCGTAACGACACCAGGTGGAACCCACGCAGGACTTCACGGTGCGCACCGACTTGCCGTAGGCCTGACCGGTCTCGAAGCCTGCTGCCACCAGCTCGCCCCAGATGGCGGGCAGCTGGTCGACCCGGGCGCCGAAGAGATCGATGCGCTGGCCGCCGGTGATCTTGGTGTAGAGGCCGTACTTGCGCGCCACTTCGCCGATGGTGATGAGCCCCTCCGGGGTGATCTCCCCCCCCGGGATGCGCGGCACCACCGAATAGGTGCCGTCCTTTTGCAGGTTCGCAAGGAAGGCGTCGTTGGTATCCTGCAACGCGCGGTGGGGCTTCTCCAGCACGTGCTCGTTCCACAGCGACGCCAGGATGGAGGCCACCGTCGGCTTGCAGATGTCGCACCCCAGCCCCTGGCCATGCTTGTCCCGCAGCGCCTCGAAGCTCTTCAGCTCGCCCACCCGTGCCAGGTGATAAAGCTCCTGACGGCCGTAGGCGAAGTGCTCGCACAACCCCTTGTCCGCCTCGACGCCAAGGTCCGCCAGGGTCTGATCCACCACCTGCTTGAGCAGGTTGCTGCAACCGCCGCAGCCGGTGCCGGCCTTGGTGCAGCTCTTCACCGCCGACAGCTCGTGATTGCCCGCCCGAACGGCGGCCACCACGTCCCCTTTGCTCACGTTGTGGCAGGAGCAGAGGATGGCGCTGTCCGGCAGCACCAGGGGCGCGGGAACGGCCCCTGCCTCCCCCACCAGCAGGGAGAGCGGCGGCTGGGGCAGCACCACCCCGTTCTGGTAGTACTGCAGCAGCCGCTCGTAATCGGCGCCGTCCCCCACCAGGATGGCGCCGAGCAGGCGGTTGCCCTCGCCGTCGGTCACCAGCTTCTTGTAGATGCCGTTGACCCTGTCCAGCAGCAGCAGCTCCTGGGCGCCGGCGGTGGCGGCGTGGGCGTCGCCGATGGAGCCCACGTCCACCCCCATCAGCTTGAGCTTGGTGGACATGTCGGCCCCGATAAAGCGGCTCTCGCCGCCGCACAGGCTGGCCACGGCGGCCCGGGCCATCTGGTAGCCGGGGGCCACCAGGCCGAAGATGCGCCCCTGCCAGAGCGCGCACTCGCCGATGGCGAGGATGGCGGGATCCGAGCTGTGGCAGCCGTCGTCGATGCAGATGCCACCGCGCTCCCCGACCACCAGCCCGGATTGGCGGGCCAGGGTGTCGGCGGGGCGGATCCCCGCCGAGAACAGCAAGACGTCAGTCTCAATGTGAGTGCCGTCCTTGAAACGCAGGCGATGACGGGCCTGCTCCCCCTGCTCGATGCACTCGGTGGCCTTCTCCACCAGCACCTCGACCCCGAGGGCCTGGATCTTGTCCCGCAGCACGGCGCCGCCGCTCTCGTCGAGCTGCACCGGCATCAGCCTGGGGGCGAACTCCACCACCTGGGTCTTGAGGCCGAGCAGGCGCAGGGCGTTGGCCGCCTCCAGCCCCAGCAGGCCGCCACCGATGACCACGCCGCTGCGGGCCTGGGCGCAGGCATCGCGGATGGCGGCGAGATCTCCCAGGGTACGGTAGACGAAGCAGCCCTCCCGCTGATGACCGGGGATGGGGGGCACGAAGGGGACAGAGCCGGTCGCCAGCACCAGACGGTCGTAAGGGAACTGCTCGCCGTTGGCCAGCGTCAGGGTGCGGGTGGCCCGGTCGAGCACCTCCACCTCGGCCCCCAGCCGCAGCGCAATGCAGCTCTCTTCATACCAGGCGGGATCCGCCATGCGCAGGGCCTGGGGTGCCTTGCCGCCGAATACCTCGGAGAGGTGCACCCTGTCGTAGGCGGCGTCAGGCTCGGCGCCAAACACCGTCACGTCGAACCGCTCGAGGCCGCCCGCCGCCACCAGCTGTTCGACGAAGTGGTGACCCACCATGCCGTTGCCCACCACCAGCAGCCGTTGCTTTGCGGTCTGTTCGGCGGAACCACTGTTCTGGCGACCGAGCAGGCCCATGCCGTCCTCTGTCACCCACTGTTGCTCTTTGTCAGTCATGTCTCTCTTCCTTGAATCCGGCGGGCTCAGGCGCGCAGCTTGCTGCGCACCTGCCCGGCTGCCTTGAGGGGGGTCACCTTGCGTTGCTTCTCGTAGAGGAAGCGCAGCACCTGCTGGCGCAGCTTGTGGTAGTGGGGATCGTCCGCCAGGGCGACCCTGTCTCTGGGCCTTGGCAGGTCGACGGTCAGGATCTCTCCGACCGTGGCGCTGGGGCCATTGGTCATCATGACGATGCGATCGGAGAGCAGCACCGCCTCGTCCACGTCGTGGGTGATCATGATGACGGTGTTGCCAAGCTCCGCCTGGATCGCCATCAGAGCATCCTGCAGATGGGCCCGGGTCAGGGCATCGAGGGCGCCGAACGGCTCGTCCATCAGCAGCACCTTGGGGGAGAGCGAGAGGGCGCGGGCGATGCCGACCCGCTGCTTCATCCCCCCCGACAGCTCGTGGGGCATCTTCTGGCTGGCGTGATCCATCTGCACCAGGGAGAGGTAGTAGTCCACCCGCTCCGCCACCGCCCGCTTGTCAGACTCCACCTGGGCCACCGCCAGCGCCACGTTCTGCTGGACGCTGAGCCAGGGCAGCAGGGCGTGGTTCTGGAACACCATGGCCCGCTCGGGCCCCGGGCCCGCCACCTCGCGACCATCGAGAATGATGCCCCCCAGGGTCGGCTCCAGCAGCCCGGCCACCAGGTTGAGGACGGTGCTCTTGCCGCAGCCCGAGTGACCGATGAGGGAGACGAACTCCCCCTTCTCGATGCGCAGGTTGACCCGACTCAAGGCCTCGAAGCTGCCCTGCTCCGTCTCGAACGAGATGCCGACGTCGCTTATCTCCAGATAACTCTTCATTGGCTCTTCTCCTGCCTGAATAGAAATGTGATTAACGCAGCACCTGGCGCTTGTCCCAGGACAACCACTGCTGCAGGGCCAGCATGCCCCTGTCCAGGGCGCAGCCGATGAGGCCTATGGTGATCACCGCCACCATGATGCGGGCCAGAGACGCAGAGCCGCCGCTCTGGAACTCGTCCCACACGAACTTGCCGAGCCCCGGGTTCTGGGCCAGCATCTCCGCCGCGATCAGCACCATCCAGGCCACCCCCAGCGACAGGCGCAGGCCGGTGAAGATCATGGGCAGGGCGCCGGGCAGCACGATGCGCCGCACATGGGTCAGGAACGACAGGCGCAGCACCCGGCTGACGTTGTGCAGATCCCGGTCCAGCCCCGCCACCCCCACCGCCGTGTTGATCAGGGTCGGCCAGAGGGAGCAGAGGGTCACCGTCAGGGCCGAGGTGAGGAAGGACTTGGCGAGCCAGGGGGTGGGGCTGGCGTAGAGGGCGCTCACCACTAGCGTGATGAGGGGCAGCCAGGCCAGCGGCGACACCGGCTTGAGCAGCTGGATCACCGGGTTGGCGGCGCGATAGAGCCCCTGGTTCATGCCGAGCAGCACCCCGCACGGGATGGCGATCAGGGTCGCGAGGCCAAAGCCGCACAGCACGGTGAGCAGGCTGGTGGCTATCTGATCGAAGAAGGTGGGGCGCCCGGTGTAGGGGCGCAGCTTCACCTCGGCCGCCGGATCCTCCGCCAGCCTTGCCGCATTGCGCGCCTGCTGGCGCTCGAGGAAGGCCGCCGCCTTCTCCCGCTCCTGCAGATGCTCCTGCCCGAGGGACCAGAGCTGGCTGGCGGTGGCGAGCGGTCCGGGCAGGGTGCCCAGACTGGTCTGCACCTGGCTCGCCCCCCACTGCCAGAGGCCGAGGAAGAGCAGCACGCCGAGCAGGGGCTGCACCATGACTTTCCAGTTGACGGCTTTCAAATGGATGAGGGGCCACGTGTGTCGTTTCATTGCGCTCTCCTTGCTCATTGCACCCGCTCATCGCCCTTGAGGCCGATGGCGAACTGCTGCAGATAGGCGTTGGGGTGGCGGCCGTCATAGATGAGGCCGTCGATGAAGCCATCCTGGGGGCCGCGATAGCCCTGCTCGCTGGCAAAGTCGGGGAAGTCGGTGGCCTTGAGCTTGCCCTCGGCGATGAGGGCCTCGGCGGCCTGGCGATAGACGCCCGGTTGATAGACCGCCTTGGCCACCTGCTCGAACCAGGCGTCCGGCTTGGCCTCGGGGATCTGGCCCCAGCGCCGCATCTGGGTCAGGTACCAGATGGCGTCCGAGTAGTAGGGATAGGTGGCGTGGTGGCGGAAGAAGACGTTGAAATCCGGCACCTGGCGCTTGTCCCCCTTGCCGTACTCGAAGGTGCCGGTCATGGAGCTCGCGATCACCGCCTCGTCGGCCCCCACGTACTCGGGTTTGGCCAGCATCCTGGCCGCCTCGCGCCGGTTGCCGTTCTGCTGTGCATCCAGCCACCAGGCCGCCCGCAGCAGCGCCTTCACCAGCCGGACATGGGTGTTGGGGTGGCGCTCGGCCCACTGCCGGGTGACGCCGAACACCTTCTCCGGGTTGTTGCGCCAGATCTCGTGATCCGTGATGACGGGCACCCCTATGCCCCTGGCGACCGCCTGCTGGTTCCAGGGCTCCCCCACGCTGTAGCCGGCGATGGTGCCCGCCTCCAGGGTGGCGGGCATCTGGGGCGGCGGTGTCACCGACAGCAGCACGTCCGCCTGGCGCTGGCCCGAGTTGTCGCCGAGTGTGGGCGCATAGAAGCCGGGGTGCAGGCCGCCTGCGGCCAGCCAGTACCTGAGCTCGTAGTTGTGGGGGGAGACGGGGAACACCATCCCCATGTTGAAGGGCTTGCCCGCCTGGCGGTAATCCGCCACCACAGGCTTGAGGGCGGCGGCGCTCACCGGCGGCGGCACCTGGCCCGCCTGCGGTCTGGGCAGCTGGGGCGCCATGGCGGCCCAGACGCTGTTGGCCACCGTGATGGCGTTGCCGTTGAGATCCATGGCGAAGGCCGTCACCAGCTCGGCCTGGGTGCCAATGCCGATGTGGGCCGCCAGGGGCTGACCCGCCAGCATCTGGGCGCCGTCCAGCTCGCCGTCGATCACCCGATCCAGCAGGATTTTCCAGTTCGCCTGGGCCTCCAGGGTGACGTAGAGTCCCTCGTCCTCGAAATAGCCCCGCTCGTAGGCCACCGCCAGCGGTGCCATGTCAGTCAGCTTGATGAAGCCGAGCCTGAGCTCCTCCTGCTCCGGGGCTCCCAGTGCCAGCACCGGCAGCGACAGCGCCGCCAGCAGCAGCCCCGCACATCCTTGTCGTCCGTTCATTCCAGTCCCTCACTCGGTTCACTCTTCCCGGCGGCCACGCCACGCTCCTGGGGGTTGCAGCGCCACCTCGTTGCAGCGCTGCGACCCGAAAGGCGAGTCGCGACCAAAAAAAAGCCCCACCGATCCGGGATCGGTGGGGCTTCTTTGCCCTGTTGCGGAGGAATGGCCGGATGGCCCTTCCCTGTCCGCTGTCTCTTCACTTGCTATCGTGTATTCGGTTATTCACTTTCCGTGCCAGCTCTGCCAGTGCCCGCCAGACGGGCTTTCGCCCCTCCAATCCCGCCCTCGCCACCCCCAATTTGCCTCAATTAGGCGCAGTTGCACCAAAACGGTTGGCCACCAGGACGCTCAGGCGGGCAATGCCAGCAACAGCTGCCGCGCCAGCTCCCCCAGGCTCAGGTGACGGCTCATGGCGGTGCTGCGCATCAGGCGATAGGCCTGTTCCTCGTCCAACCCCTGATGGCGCATCAGCCGCCCCTTGGCCTGCTCGACGAGCCGCCTCTCCTCCAGCTTCTGGCGCAGCTCGCTCTCGGTCTGCATCAGGGCCTGCACCATGGCGAGCTGGCTGCGGGCCAGGCGCAGCCACTGCTCCACCGGCTCCCGCTCGCCGCAAGGGTGGGGCACCAATAGCACACCCTGCCGCAACAGGGCGAGCTGGGTGTCTCCCCCCAGCCGCTCGCAGAACAAGAGGCGCGGCAGGCCGGGCCAGAGGGAGAGGCCGAGGCGCACCTCGGCGCCGAACTGTCGGCAGCTGACGAGCAGGGCGTCCCCCTGCTCCATCGGGGTCAGCAACTGGCGGGTATCGAGGATCCTGGGCTGATGACCGTAGTGGCTGACCAGCAGGGCCAGCCGATTGGCCTGACCGGGATCATCGGCGTGGATCAGCAGGCGGGAAGCGGGGCCGTCCTGACCCCGGGTGGAAAGAGTAGTCATGGCGCTCCTTGCCAACGGCTATCGCAACTTGTCTGCTGCCAATGCCGCAACATGAAGGCCAACTCTTTGAATCTACCTCCTTTTTATCTATCAGGAGGTAGTGGGGGTAGAGGGTGGATATCGGCTCAGGCGACCCGATCCAGCGCCTCCGTCAGCAGACCCTGCAGCTCGGCGCGCAGGCGCACCACCTCCCCCACGATGATCAGCACCGGGCTCTGGCCGAGCAGGGCCAGCGCGGCCTGCGCCAGCCCGTCCAGCGTGGTCTCGTGCACCTGCTGGCGGGCGTTGCACCCGGCCACCACCAGGGCCACCGGCACATCCAGTGAGGCCCCCGCCGCCAGCAGCCCCTGCCGGATCTGGGCCGCCCGCTCCAGCCCCATGTAGAACACCAGGGTGTGGCCGGCCCGGGTCAGCCCCTGCCAGCCCTGATAGTCGCGCTCGTCCATCAGGTGCCCCGTCACCAGGGTCAGGGAGCGGGCCAGTCCCCTGTGGGTCAGGGGGATGAAGGTGCTGGCGGCGCACCCCAGGGCCGCCGTGATCCCCGGCACCAGCTCGGCGGCGATGCCGTGCCGGGCCAGGTGCAGCGCCTCCTCGCCGCCACGGCCGAACACCAGGGGATCCCCCCCCTTGAGGCGCACCACCCGCTTGCCGGTGCGGGCCAGGGCCAGCAGCAGGGCGTTGATCTCCTCCTGGGTCGGGCTCGGCTCGCCGCAGCGCTTACCCACGTCGAAGCGGGCCGCCCCCTGGGGAATGCGGGCCAGGATCTCGCTCCCCACCAGGCGGTCATAGACCACCACCTCCGCCGCCTCGATGCGTTGCAGGGCGCGCAGGGTCAACAATTCGAGGGGGCCGGGGCCCGCTCCCACCAGACTGATTTGGCTCATCTCAGGCTCCTTGTGTCCTGGCATCGCACTAAGCGGATGCCAGGAAAACATGTTTGATCAACAACTTGTCTATCTCGGGCAGGCAGGTACCGCAGTTGCTGCCGCAGCCGAGCAGGGCCTGCAGCCCCGCCAGCTCGCTCACCCCCTGCCGGGTGATGGCATCGACGATGCGCTGCTCCGATACCCGCAGGCAGGAGCAGACCAGCCGGCTCTCCCCGGCCAGGGCCTGACTCAGGGTCTGGCTCAGGGCCCCCACCTGGAGCGGCGTGCCGAGCAGGCTGGCCAGCAGATCGACCTTGATGTCCGGGCGCCGCTCCCCCATCAGCAAGATGCCCTCGATGCGATCCCCGGCCAGGGCCACGGCCAGCCACCCCTCCTTCATGGGCAGCCTGAGCCAGTGCCCCTCGGCCCCCAGCCGTTGCCACAGGCGCTCGGGGCTCTCTGACCAGGAGGCCAGCAGGGTGCAGTTGCCCTCGGGCAGGGGGCGCCTGGCCCACCAGTCCACCCCCTCACGCCAGTCATGGCGGCCGCACCAGAGCCCCTGCCAGCGGGTGGGCTGCGCCCTGGCCTGCACTCGCCCCTGCTTGAACATGGGCTGGCCCGAGAGGGGATCCACCACGGCGGCGATGAGACGGTTGACCGCCCCCTGGCTGCACTGGCTGTCGGTCCAGTGCATGGGCAGGAAGGCCTCCCCCTCCCTGAGCCCCTCGTCCAGCCCGACCAGCAGCAGCGCCTCCCCGAGCGCGTTGCAGAGGCGCACCAGATCCCCCTCCCTGGCGCCGAGCGCCAGCAGGCTGGCGGCCCCCACCCGCACCCTGGGCCAGGGCTCGGCCTCCTGCAACCTGGGCACGTGACCGGTGCGGGTCATGGTGTGCCACTGATCCCGCAGCCGCCCGCTGTTGAGGAGCAGGGAGACAGCCCCTGCAAGCGGGGGCGTTTCTGGCTGCTCGGGGAAGCGCTGGGCCAGGGGCAGCAGGCGGGCCCGGCCATCCGGGGTGGCAAAGCGCCCGTCCTCGAACAGGCGATCACGCCCTTTGGGCCAGCGGGCATTGACGGGCCAGCGAAGGGGGGCCAGGGCCTCGAATTCGGCACGGGTGAGACCCGCCAGCCCCGAAATGTCGAACTGGCGGGATCCGTCGTTTTCAAACCCGGAGAGGGCGGCATGCTCGCAGAAGATCTCGTGCTCGTGTTCATAGGCGAACCCCTCGCCAAAGCCGAGCCGGCGGGCGAGCCGGGTCAGGGCCCACCAGTCGGGCCTGGCCTCCCCCGGCAGGGGCAGGAAGGCGCGCTGGCGGCTGATGGTGCGCTCGGAGTTGGTGACGGTGCCGCCCTTCTCCCCCCAGGCGGCGGCGGGCAGCAGCAGGTGGGCGAGGCGCGCCGTGTCGGTGTTGGCCGTCACCTCGGAGACCACCAGCAGCTCGCAGCGGCTCAGGGCCTCGCGCACCCGGTTGCCGTCCGGCAGGGAGACCGCCGGGTTGGTGCCGAGCACCCAGAGCGCGCGGATCTCCCCCCGGTGCACCGCCTCGAACAGCGCCACCGCCTTGTGTCCCGGCCCGCGCACCATGGTCGGGCTCTGCCAGAAACGCTGCACCCGGTCGCACTCGGCCTCGCCAAAGCCCATGTGGGCGGCGAGCTGGGTCGCCAGCCCCCCCACCTCGCGCCCGCCCATGGCGTTCGGTTGCCCCGTCATGGAGAAGGGAGCCGCCCCCGGCTTGCCGATGCGGCCGCACATCAGGTGGGCGTTGAGGATGGCGTTGGCCTTGTCCACCCCCTGGTTGGACTGGTTGATCCCCTGGCAGAACAGGGTGACGGTTTTGGGGGTGCGGGCAAACAGCTGGTAGAAGCCGAGCAGATCGCTGCGTGAGAGGCCGCAGCTGCGGGCCACCTCGTCCAGTTGCCAGGCGGGGTCGTCCAGCGCCGCCGCCAGCGCCTCGAAGCCGCTCACATGCTGCGCCACATAGGCCTTGTCCCAGCCGTCGCTGTCGAGGAGATAACGGCACAGGCCGTTCCAGAGCGTCACGTCGCTGCCGGGCTTGAGCGCCAGGTGCAGATCCCCCTGCTCCGCCGTCATGGTGCGGCGGGGATCCAGCACCACCAGCCTGAGCTCGGGGCGCCGCGCCCTGGCCTGCTGCAGGCGGCGAAACAGCACGGGATGGGTCCAGGCGGTGTTGGCGCCGGTGAGCACCACCAGATCGGCGAGCTCCAGATCCTCGTAGCAGGCGGGCACCAGATCCTCCCCGAAGGCGCGCTGGTGGGCCACCACGGCCGACGACATGCAGAGCCGGGAATTGGTGTCCACATTGGCACTGCCGAGGTACCCCTTCATCAGCTTGTTGGCGACGTAGTAATCCTCGGTGGTGAGCTGGCCCGACAGGTAGATGCCGATAGCCTCAGGCCCGGACTCTGCCATGATGGCGGCCAGGCGTTCCGCCAGGGTGTCCAGGGCCTCCTCCCAGCCGATGCGCTGCCCCATCCAGCGCGGATAGAGCAGGCGGTCAGGGAAGGCCAGGCTCTCCAGCAGGCTGGCCCCCTTGACGCACAGGGCGCCGCCGTTGGCCGGATGCTGCTCATCCCCCTGCAACTGCCAGTTCTCCCCCTCCCGGCTCAGCCGGATGCCGCACCCCACTCCGCAATAGGCACAGGTGGTCTTCATTCCCTTGCTCCTTGTCATGTGTCTGACGAGGGGCCCATAAAAAAGCGTCCGCCCCCCTGCGGGGACGGACGCCTTTGTCCGGATGCCTCATCGTCTTGTATGGGAAAGTGACTGCAAACCCCGCGCCAGGATGCAAGGGGCGCCGCCATTGCGCGTCAGCGTGCCGGGCTGCGCCGCCACGGTGCAGCCGCCCCCTTGTTGGGCCCGCTGGACGGGAATGCGCCCCACGGGCTGGGCAAGGGGCGCGCCGGGGGTATAATGCGCCGCCACACAGGAGAACGAGATGAAAGTGTCAGGTTACGGCGCCGCAGAGCGGGTCGATGCGCGGCCGGATGCGGCCCCCGAGTATTGCGCCATCGGGCTGGTCAACCCCAAGTCACCGGAGAACGTGGGGGCCGTGATGCGGGCCGCCGGCTGCTATGGGGCAGACGAGGTCTACTACACGGGGCAGCGCTTCGAGCTGGCGCGCCGCTTTGCCACCGACACCAAGCAGATGGTGGAGAAGATCCCCCTGCTCGGGGTCGAGGAGCTGCTGGCGTTCGTGCCCGAGGGCTGCACCCCTGTGCTGGTGGATCTGATAGAGGGGGCCACCCCCCTGCCGGATTACGTGCACCCCAGGAGAGCCTTCTACATCTTCGGCCCTGAGGATGGCACCCTGGAGCCCGCCCGCTTCGCGGCAGTGAAGGAGGTCATCTATGTGCCGACTCAGGGTTGCATGAACCTCGCCGCCTCGGTCAACGTGATCCTCTACGACCGGCTGGCCAAGACGCTCAGAGCCAAAGACTAAGGGCGGGGCAAGAGGGGCCCGATGACGGCATCAGGCCCGACAGCTAGGGCTGTGGCTTGTTCGCCCGCACCACCTGCTCCCTGAGAAAGTCCTGGTAGTAGTCGTAGAGCTTGTTCTGCCGATAGATCTCCGCCAGCTTGCCCTGCCTTATCAGGGTGCGCATGCCGGGATCCCAGAGCCCGTGCAACTGCCTGCCCTTCGGGGTATCGGCGAAGATGGGGTAGGTCGGAATCCAGCGCAGGAATACCTGTACCAGCTCGGGGGGAAGGGAGCCTTCGGGGTAGAGGGCGCCGTCGGTCAGGTAGTAGCGGTAACGCCCCTTGATCAGCAATTGCAGCGCCATCTCGTGGCTGTCTCTCTCGAACCAGCGCATCGGCTCCGGGATGAACTTGTCAAAGGCCCACCCCCTCAGCCAGAGCACCTCCTGCTCCTTGAGGCTGTGCTCCCCTGCCCAGTGCGGCAGCCAGCGCTTTTGCATCACCACGCTCACGTAGTCCGCCGAGTCGGGGTAGTCGGGCTGATGGACCCCGGGCACCTCTCCCCGATAGACCCCCATCGCCATGTCCCCCTCCTTTTGCGACACCACCGCCAGTGCCCGTTTGTAAGGCACCATGTGAAGCTTCACCTCGTGCCCCAGGGGTTCATAGATGGCTCGAACCACATCCAGATAGACCCCCTTGCCGTCCCGGTGACAGAAGCCGGGCCAGTCGTCGCAATAGACTTGTATGGTGTCTGCCCGCACGAACGAGGTGATCAGCAGGCAACAGAACAGAAAAAGACGAACCATGAATATCCTCAGTGATATGGCACTCGGCAGATGCTCACCGCCGGACGGCCCGTTCAGGCATACAGATAGCATAGAAAAACAGAGTCCCGGCCGACATTTTCCCCATTTTGCGAGCGGGTCGAGGGTTATTGTCGCCCCACAGCGTATCATGGCAAACAAGATTCATTAGTAGCCCAACTTGAGGGGAGATTCTCATGCCAACCATCAAATCCCTGCTCTGCCCCGTCGATTTCTCCGAGATGTCCAGAGCGGTACTCGACTACGCCGTCTTCATGGCCAACACCCACCAGGCCGAGCTCAAACTGGTCCACGTGGTGGATCAGCTGCACGGCTTTGACAGCTACAAGATCCTGCACATGACGGCCATCGAGATCACCCACGAGATGGAACGCCAGGCCAAGAGTCAGCTCAAGGAACTGGTCGCCTGCCTGCCGATTCCGGCCAAATTCGAGGTCCGTTTTGGCCGCGCCGCCGATGAAATTGTCCTCCAGGCGAAGGAAGACAAGGTGGATCTCGTGGTCATGGGCAGCCATGGCCGCTCCGGCATCAGCCACCTGCTGGTGGGCAGCGTGGCGGAATCCGTGGTGCGCCACGCTCCCTGCCCTGTGCTGGTGGTCCGCAAATAATCCCCGCCTGATGCGCCAAGGCCAGCATATGCTGGCCTTTTTGCTGTTCATTGCCATGGGATACTCATCTCAGAACCGGTGCACGAGGGATAACGCGAGGTCGTCGGCAAAGTAGAGCGCCGCCCACCAGTCCTGGTGACGCCCTCGCAGCAGGCTCGCGGGCAAGGTCTCAGCCATGGGCATAGATGACGCTCCCTCCCTTGATGGTGTCGATAATGGCCCTGGACTGCTCCCTTGGCAGGGCCGGGCATCCCCAGCTGCGCCCCAGCTTGTCAAACTTCTGCAGATGCCTGGGGCTGGCGTAGTCCGCCCCGTGCACCACGATGGCGCGCTTGCGGGCATTGCTGTTCTTGCCGGGACTGAGGCCGTCGAGACGCAGGGAGTAACCGTGCTTGCCCTGATAGGTCTCGGCGGTGCGGTAGACCCCCAGGGAACTTTGCCGGGAATTCATCTGATTGGAGAACTGGCGGGCGGCCAGCTCCCCCGAATTGCGGCCGTGGCTGACCCAGGTGTGGTAGAGCAGCTTGTGGCGCTTGACGTCGATGACGAACAGCCGGCGCATGGTCGAGGGCTTGCTGTAGTCGATGATGGTGAGAATGGGTTTTCGCTTGTGGCGCACGCTCTGGTAACCGTCCAGGGCCTTACGAAACACGCGGCTGTCGAGCTTGCCGGCCAGCCCGAGCTGACGATAGAGATCCTGGTCCCAGCTGGCGTGGCTGGCGCCGCTGAAACAGAGCGCCCCCAGCAGCAGTGGCAGGCTCAGCCAGAGGCAGCCCCACCACGCACTCCTATCCTGTCACTTCATCCTTGAAGTTGCTCCCCTTGCTGTCGCTGGCCTGATGCCCCGGGTGACACCGCATCCTGCTGGATAGTTATATGCAAGCCATTGATTGCG
Source organism: Aeromonas sp. QDB18 (assembly GCF_027705325.1). Taxonomy (NCBI): domain Bacteria; kingdom Pseudomonadati; phylum Pseudomonadota; class Gammaproteobacteria; order Aeromonadales; family Aeromonadaceae; genus Aeromonas; species Aeromonas sp. QDB18. The sequence goes on along the minus strand of NZ_JAPDBQ010000026.1, from coordinate 14,454 downwards.
AGCAATAAAAAAGCACAAAAATGCCGACCTGAGTCGGCATTGTCCTGCTTGCTCAGCGTGCCTGGATCAGGCACGGCTGAGATAATCCGCCTGCCCCACCCACTTGTAGCTGGTGAGTTCGGTCAGCCCCATGGGGCCACGGGCGTGAAGCATCTGGGTCGAGACCGCCACCTCGGCCCCGAGGCCAAACTGGCCGCCGTCGGTGAAGCGGGTGGAGGCGTTGACATAGACCGCCGCCGAACCGGCCCCGTTGACGAAACGCTCGGCATTGGCGAGGGAGTTGGTCAGGATGGCATCGGAGTGGCCGGCGTTGTGCTCGCGCATATGGGCGAGCGCCTCGTTGACGTCCGCCACCACCTTGACCCCCAGGGTCAGCCCCAGCCACTCGGTGTCGAAATCTTCCGGCCCCGCGTCGCACAGGTTGTCGCTGCCAGCCAGCAGCGCCATGGCGTTGGGCGCCCCCACCAGAGTCACCTTGCGCTCGTTCATCAGAGCCACCAGTTGCGGCAGCAAGGTGGCCGCCACCTTCTCGTGTACCAGCAGGGTATCGAGGGCGTTGCAGGCGGAGGGGCGCTGCACCTTGGCGTTCTCGATGACCGCCAGGGAACGCGCCAGATCGGCGCTCTCGTCCACGAAGATATGGCTGATACCGAACCCGCCGATGATGACGGGGATGGAGCTGTTCTCCTTGCACATCTTGTGAAGACCCGCGCCACCACGGGGGATGATCATGTCCACGTAGCGGTCGAGGCGCAGCAACTCGGCCACCAGCGCCCTGTCCGGGTTGTCGATGTACTGCACCGCCGCCTCGGGCAGGCCGGACGCCGCCAGGGCATGCTGGATCACCCGCACCAACTCCAGGTTGGAGTGGAAGGTCTCGCGACCACCGCGCAGAATGCTGGCGTTGCCGGTCTTGAGGCAGAGGCTGGCGATGTCGATGGTGACATTGGGGCGCGCCTCGTAGATGACGCCGATGACCCCGATGGGCACCCGGCGACGGGAGAGGCGCAGGCCATTCTCCAGCACCCGGCTGTCGATTTCGGCCCCGACCGGATCGTCCAGGGTGATCACCTTGCGCACATCCGCCACTATGCCGGCAAGGCGCGCCGGGTTGAGCAGCAGGCGATCCAGCATGGCTTCCGTGAGCCCCGCCTCGCGCCCGGCGGCAATGTCTTTCTCGTTGGCCGCCAGGATCTGGGCACTGCGTGCTTCCAGTTCATCGGCGATGGCCGCCAGCGCCCGGTTCTTCTGTGCCGTGCTGACGGTGGCCAGTTGATAGGCGGCTTCACGGGCCGCCTGCCCCATTTTCTCCAGACTCATCACAGTTCCCTTTTGTTCATGCGGTGCCGCCCTGTTCAGAGCAGCACCATGTCATCACGGTGGATGGCCACGGCACCATAGCCGTAACCCAATACCTGTTCAATCTGATCCGAGTGGACACCGCGCAGCCGATCCAGCTCCAGATGGTCGTAACGGCAGATACCGCGAGCCAGCTCGCTCCCCTTGGGATCCAGGATACGCACCACGTCGCCACGCACGAAATCTCCCTTCACCGCGACGATGCCCTTGGGCAGCAGGCTGGAGCCCTTCTCCTGCATGGCGGCCACGGCCCCCTGATCCACCTGCACTTCGCCGTGAGGAGGGGGCCCTGCCAGGATCCAGCTCTTGCGCCCTTCCAGGGGGGATGCCAGGGCCGGGAACAGGGTCCCCACCCGCTCCCCGGCGGCGAGGCGGCCGATCACTTCCGGGATCTGGCCGGTGGCAATCACCACGTCCACCCCGGCGCGGCGTGCCACGTCGGCGGCCTGCAACTTGGTGGCCATGCCACCGGTGCCAAGGCCGCTCACGCTGTCACCGGCAAGGGAGCGCAGGGTGTCATCTATGGTCTGCACCTCTTCGATGAGCTGGGCATCCGGGTTGGTGCGCGGGTCGGCGGTGAAGAGCCCCTTCTGATCCGTGAGCAGGACCAGCAAGTCCGCATCCGCCAGGATGGCGGCACGGGCAGAGAGGTTGTCGTTGTCCCCCACCTTGATCTCGGCGGTGGCCACGGCGTCGTTCTCGTTGATGACGGGGATGATGCGGTGATCGAGCAGAGTGCGCAGGGTGTCGCGGGCATTGAGGTAGCGCTCCCTGTCTTCCAGGTCGGCGCGGGTCAGCAGCATCTGGCCGATGTGCAGCCCGTAGAGGTTGAACAGGTCCTGCCATACCCGGATGAGCTGGGTCTGACCCACCGCCGCCAGCATCTGTTTGTTCGGCAGGGTAGGCGCCAGCGGAGGGTGGCCCAGATGCTCGCGACCGGCGGCGATGGCCCCCGACGTGACCAGCACGACACGGTGCCCGTGTCGATGCAAGGCGGCACATTGTCTGACCAGCTCGACCATGTGGGCACGGTTGAGGCGGGCAGATCCCCCGGTGAGCACGCTGGTGCCCAGTTTGACGACTATGGTTCTGTTTTCCATGGGAACGAAGGGTTAGAAAAGTAAGGAATCCCTTTATACCCACGGCCCCCCTGCCCTGCAAGGCAATTAAGCCTCGCCAGGCAGTTGCGGGCTCGGTGACAAAGCATCGGGGTACCCCGCACCGGGAAGATGCGGGGCTTGGGGATCAGGCTGCCGTCACGCTCAGTTCGGCGGTCACCTGCTTCGCGGGGGAGAGGGTGCACTCCAGCTGGGTCAACTTGCCGCTGATGAGCTTGTAGAAATGTTACAGGGTGCGTTTCACTTCCGCCTGATGCTTCTTGGGCAGCGCCTTGTCGATCCACTCCCCGTCCGCGTTGTAGAACCCCGTCTGATAGTGGTAGCTGAAGCTGTGATCCGCCTGCTCCAGCACCAGCCACCAGCCCCAGAACTCCCGCTTGTCCGGAGCAGGCTTGGCGCTGACACAGACGGACAGACAGTCAAAGCGGTAGCGGCCCTCCTCGCACAGGTCTTCACGCAAATAGGGGCCAATGGCCGCGAACTGCCGCAGCAATCGCTTGTAAGTCACTCTTTCTGACATGCTAACCTCCCTGTTGAACAAGCCATACCATCACATGGTGATGTTACATTTTTAGTTTTATATCATGTACATAAGTGCTTTTTGAGCCAGTCTACCGTCTCTTTCAGTGCCTCGTCATAGACCTCGAGCAGTGGCTGCTTGTCAAACACCACCGCCTTGCCGCTGCGACTCGCAGCGGCCAATGCCCGGACATCCTGCTCGGGACAAATAAAATCTTTCTTGTGCCCGATACTCAATATCGGCACGGAAGTGCGACTCCCCAGCAATCCCTGGGTCTTGAGGGAGAAGACCTGGCACTTGGTGCGCAGCAGATCCCACAGGGCCGCGTCCGCCCCCAGCCGGTTCGCCAGCCCGTCGCGCATCATGCGCGGGCAGCGGGCGAACATCTCCTGATTGGTGAACACCTGGTTGATGCCGGCACCGATGCAGACCACGGTCCGAAGCTTGAATGGCTCGACGAAGGCGAGGCGGGCCGCCACGTTGCCGGCGAGGCGGAACCCCACCATGGCGATGCGCTGGTGATCGACCCAGGCCACCTCCGAGAGGTAGTTGAGCACCGCCTGGTGCAGGCGGCTGGTGTCCTGCACCAGGGGCCAGTGCTCGGCATAGCCGGTGCCCGGCATGTCCAGGGAGAGCATCCCGATGCCGTGGGGCTCGAGACACTTGAAATAGAAGTTGAGGAAGTCCACCTGAAGCGAATCGATGCCACCGCTGACGATGACCAGGGGCACAGGTTTCTCGGTGGTGGGCAGATGCAGGTAGCCCTGGATGGTCTTGCCCCGAAACGGGACCTGCAACTCCTTGAGGGGCACCTTGAACAGGCGTCCGGCCTCGCGATAGGCCATGTTGCCGAGCAACTGGGCCTGATCCGCCAGCTCGTCGTGCTTGAGGTGGGGGTAGCTTGCGATGGAGTAGTAGCGCACTGCCTTGAGCAGGCTCTTCAGCGCCGCGGCGCGATCCCCTTCCCCCAGCAGCGTCCGCCCCGTATTGAAATAACGGCCGGCAAGCTGGCTCCACTCATAGACCCAGTTGCCGGGCACATAGCCCTTGATGGTGTCCAGATAGCGTTCGTGACTGCGCTCCCCCTGCCCCATGGCGATGTGCGCCAGGGTCTGCTCCACCTCGACGGGATCGGCCCCCTGCCAGGCCCAGGTCGGTCTGCGCAGCAGGCGATACCAGCGGGGCGACAGGGCGCCATCGATGAAGCTGTCAGACAGTGCGCTGTCTTGCTCGTCGACGGGGCTCGAGTTGGAGACTTCGGAAGTTTCCAATACCTTTTTGACCCGGGTAAACAGCTTTTCCGTCAGATTGGTATCGTCGTTTGGTTCCAAAATGGTGGCTCTTCTGTCTCAAACAATGTCCCATCTTAACCACTTTTCACATCGAGCAGCCACACCAGAAACGCATTGAGCCCCAAAAGGGGCTCAATGTGGTCAACCTTGCATCACGATGGATCAGTCCGCTCCCGAATGCCGGGGAGTCACTGGTCGCGACCGGTGCGGCGATTACGCTTCGTCGCAGATCGGCTTGGCGAACTCCAGTGCCATGTCCCAGGGCTGTTCAATCCAGGTGTCCTGCGGAATGGCGACTTCGAAGTCATCCACCAGGGGTTCGCCCATGGGCTTGGCGAAGATGGTGATGAACTTGGCTCTGGGGTAGAGCTCGCGGATCGCCTTGGCGGTGCCGCCGGTGTCCACCAGATCGTCCACCACCAGCCAGCCTTCGCCGTCACCTGCGGTGGTGGCAGCCTTCACCACCACCAGCTCGCGCTGGTTGTCGTGGTCATAGCTGGAGATGCAGAGGGTTTCGACATTGCGAATGCCAAGTTCGCGGGCCATCAGGGCCGCAGGCACCAGACCACCGCGGCTGACGGCGATGATCCCTTTCCACTGGCTGACAGGCAGTTGACGACGGGCCAGACGGCGCGCTTCGCGTTGCAGGTTATCCCACGATACATAGAACTTTTTTGGCATGCTATCGATCTCAACGAGTTATAAAGCAATCACTTATGAGGCGAAACCCGGCAAAGATACGGGTTCAGGTCAATTCTGGCACCCCGTTTCCCGAATTTTGCTTGCACTTTTTCGGCCTCGGGGCTGACGCCTCGGCGGCAAAAACGGATGCAATGCGAACAGGGATGGGGTGTAGCTGGCGGCCATGTCGGGTGGACTCCCGAGCTCGGGCCTGCTGTTGGGCCGGTATGATAGCACTCTTTATGGATAAATTGAGCGGCAAACGTATGCGAAAAACAGGAAATGTCCGCCATCTTCCGCTCTGTCGCCCTTTTGGGAGGGCTTCGGCGACACCTACAGGTTAGCCGTTTGACACACATTCCATGACATTCGGGCAAAAAAATAGCAGGGGGAGGAGAGGTTTCTCACACACCTGCTGCTGTTACCTGTGACGCCTGCGAGCCTTAACGGCGGGTGGCGTAGGGATTCGGGTAGTTGAAACCCTGGGTATAGAGAGATTGGGCAAACCAATAGGTTGAATTGCTGCCTGACATCATAAACTCCTGATTGCTTAACAAGTTACGTACCTTAATGCGGGTTCACATCCTTGAACTGACACTCGGTTCCATGGAGGCGCACTTGCTTTGCTTCGGTTCCCTGGAGGCATTGATTGTCATCCTGACAAGTGGGCTGGCCACGGCGGCTAATTTACCACCCGGCGCCCAAAAGACAATATTTTTGTGACTAACATCACAAAATTGATGTTCTGCTGACACAAATAAGGCAGGTAGTGAAGTTCGCCATCCATGCTCCCTTTCCCAGCACAAGCAGAGCGTCATTTGCGCTGATCGCTCACATTTTTGCGTGATTGACTGTATTATCGTTATCCTCTTCCCCGGCCCGCAGAGTGGGGCCCGACATTTTCCATGCTGGTAAGGAGTCCCGACGTGGCACAGCTCAGTTCTCTGTCTCCCAAGTTGATTTGGCAATTCTTCGAGCAGATCTGCTCCATCCCCCACCCCTCCAAGCACGAAGCCCAACTGAGCGCCTGGATCGTGGCATGGGCCCAGGGAGAAGGCCTGGCGGTCAAGCAAGATGCCGTCGGCAACATCATCATCAAGAAACCGGCCACGCCGGGGATGGAAAACCGCAAGGCCGTGGTGCTGCAAGCCCACATCGACATGGTGCCCCAGGCCAACGCCGACACCCAGCACGACTTCACCACCGATCCCATCGATGCCTACATCGATGGTGAATGGGTCACTGCCCGCGGTACCACCCTGGGTGCCGACAACGGCATGGGCATGGCGGGTTGCCTGGCCGTGCTGGCCGACAAGACCATCAAGCACGGTCCGCTGGAAGTGCTGCTGACCACCGACGAAGAGACCGGCATGACCGGCGCCTTCGGTCTGGAAGCGGGCTGGCTTGAGGGCGAGATCCTGCTCAACACCGACTCCGAAGAGGATGGCGAGGTCTACATGGGCTGCGCCGGCGGGGTGGATGCCAATATCCGCTTCCCCCTGGAGCTGGTTGCTGCCACCGAGGGTGAAGGTTTCGAGCTGCAGGTCAAGGGCCTGCGCGGCGGCCACTCCGGGGTCGACATCCATCGCGGCCGCGGCAACGCCAACAAGCTGCTGGTCCGTCTGCTCAAGGCCGCCGAACCGCTGGGGGTGCGCCTTGGCGATCTCAGCGGCGGCACCTTGCGCAACGCCATCCCCCGCGAGGCCCGTGCCAGCCTGCTGGTGCCCGCCGCCAGCGTGGCTGACTTCAAGGCCCTGGTGGACCGCTACGCCGGCATCTATCAGAGCGAGCTGGCCGCCACCGAGGCCAACCTCACCGTGCTGCTCACCGCCCGGGAGAAACCGGCCCAGCTCATGAGCGAGTCCCTGCAAAGCCGCCTGCTGGATGCCCTGATGGCCTGCCCGAACGGGGTGATGCGCATGAGCGACGCCATCCCGGGCGTGACCGAGACCTCCACCAACCTGGGTGTCATCAAGACACTCGAGGGGGAAGTCTATGTGCAGTGCCTGATCCGCTCCCTCATCGATTCCGGTCGCGAGAACATCGAGCAGATGACCCGCTCCCTGTTCACCCTGGCCGGCGCCAGCTGCGAGTTCACCGGCGCCTACCCGGGTTGGGCCCCGAACGTTGACTCACCGGTCATGGCGCTGGTGCGAAGCAGCTACCAGACCCTGTTTGGCGAGATGCCGAACGTCATGGTGATCCATGCAGGCCTCGAGTGCGGTCTGTTCAAGAGCGCCTACCCGGACTGGGACATGGTCTCCTTCGGCCCGACCATCCGTGGCGCCCACGCACCGGGGGAGAAGGTACACATCCCGGCGGTCGAGCGTTTCTGGCAACTGCTGGTTCACGTGCTGGAACATATCCCGGCCAAGTAAGCCAGCTCACGACCATATCGATGCCCCGCCCAGTGCGGGGCATCTTTTTTGTACTTCCTCCTCGGCCACCTCTCTCACATCCCCGATTCCATACGTGGCCCTGGCTTGAAATCGTATCCATGAACAGGTCTGCATTTGAAAACCCTTTCCATGATTTATGTAAATTTACAACACAAAAAGTTGATCCAGCTCACATATGCCCCTAGGATCAGAACGTGACCAAGGTCACACAACCCATGAACCACAGAGAAACGAGGTCATCATATGTTCGAGAATCTGGCAGTGCTGTTCCACCTGAAGGGTGCAACCAGCAAGAAAGGTGCTGAAGAGAAAGACACTTATGCGCCTGCAACCCGCAATTACTACTTCCGTTATGGCGCCTGATATCGCCTGTCCGGATGTTGAAATTGGCAACGTAATAAAACTACAAAACAACTCAGCAATCCACACAACAGCCACCCCCATCGGGGCGCTGTCCTGCCCGGGCCAGAATTCCCACGGCCAAACCTGAACTCCAACCATGAAGATGGGGCCCGCAGGCCCCATTTTTTTATCCCGTTTCCGCCTCTATTGCGCCTCCTCGGTGCCACCTTGCAGCGATGCCGGTCGCGACGCGGCGGGCGCCGGCATCATATCGCCTTTCCCAACGGCACCGCCTCCTGCACGGGCAAGGGGAAATGGCAGGCTACCTGATGCCCCTGCCCGCCGCACGCCTCAAGGGCGGGCGAGCGGGTGCGGCACAGATCCGTTGCATGGGGGCAGCGCTGGTGAAAATGGCAGCCACTCGGCGGCGAGATGGGGGACGGCACATCCCCCGTCAGCAGGATGCGCTGGCTGCGCCGCCGCGGATCCGGCACCGGAATGGCGGAGATGAGCGCCTGGGTATAGGGATGGCGCGGTGCCAGGTAGAGAGCCTGGGCCTCGGCCAGCTCGACGATCCGGCCCAGATACATCACCGCAATCCTGTCCGAGATGTGCTTGACCACCGACAGGTCATGGGCGATGAAGATGATGGCGAGGTTCATCTCCCGCTGCAGATTGAGCAGCAGGTTCACGATCTGGGACTGCACCGACACGTCGAGCGCCGACACCGCCTCGTCACACACCAGCAGCTTGGGCTTGAGGGCGATGGCGCGAGCGATGCCGATGCGCTGGCGCTGGCCGCCAGAGAACTCATGGGGGTAGCGATCCACCGCGCTGCCGGGCAAGCCGACTTTCTCCAGCAGCTCCTGCACCCATGTCCGGCGCTGTTCGGCGTTGCCCTTACCGTGGATGATGAAAGGCTCCTCCAGGATCTGCCCAACCGTGTGGCGGCTGTTGAGGGATTCTGCGGGATCCTGGAACACGATCTGCATCTCCTGACGCAGGGATCGCATCTCCTTGGGCGAGAGGTGGGTGATGTCACGCCCCTCGAAGGTGATGGAGCCGGCGCTCGGCTCGAACAGCTTGAGCAACGAACGCCCCAGGGTGGACTTGCCGCATCCCGACTCCCCCACCAGGCCAAGGGTCTCCCCCTGCCTGAGATCAAAGCTGATGCCATCCACCGCGTAGACGGTGTATTGCTTGCGCAAGAAACCGCCACCCATCTTGAAATGCTGCTTTAAATTGCTTACCGACAACAAGCTGGTCATGACTTCCATCCCCGACGATTCATGGCAGCAGACGACCTGGTCGCCTTCCCGCCGCCTGGCTGCCCTGCGACACCCCGTCCCCACACCAGACCGTTCATAGGCTCACCTCCTTCCAGTGGTGGCAGGCCACCCCGTGGTGTTCGCTCAACTGCTCGGTCACCGGTATGGTCTCCACGCAAAGGGGCGTGGCATGGGGGCAGCGGTTGGAGAAACGACACCCTGCCGGCATCTCGTGCAGGGCGGGCACCTGACCCTTGATGGTCTTGAGAAGGCTCTTTGGCACATCTTCCAGACGCGGGATCGAGGCCATCAGACCATGAGTATAGGGATGTCGCGGGTGGTCAAACAGTTCATAGATATCGGCCCGCTCCACCGCACGCCCGGCATACATCACCACCACCTCGTCACACAGCTCCGCCACCACCCCGAGATCGTGAGTGATGAAGATGATGGCCATGCCGGTCTGGGCTTGCAGCTCCTTCATCAGATCCAGGATCTGGGCCTGGATGGTCACATCGAGCGCCGTGGTCGGCTCGTCGCAGATGAGCAGGGCCGGTTCGCAGGCCAGCGCCATGGCGATCATCACCCGCTGGCGCATGCCGCCGGAGAGATTGTGGGGATAAGCCGCGAAACGCTGGTCAGGCTCGGGGATCCCCACCTTCTTCAACATGGCGATGGCGGCGTCACGGCGCTGGGCCTTGCTGTAATCGGGGCGGTGGAGGCGAAACACCTCCATCAGCTGATCGCCGACCGTCTGCACCGGGTTGAGGGCCGTCATGGGCTCCTGAAAGATCATGGAGATACGGTTGCCACGCACCTTGTACATCTGCTCCGGCGGCAGATTGAGCAGCTCCTCCCCCTGAAAGCGGATGGAGCCCGCCACCACCTGACCGTGGGGCCTTGGCAGCAACCCCATGATGGCCAGCGAGGTGACGCTCTTGCCGCAGCCGGACTCGCCGACTATCCCCAGGGTCTTGCCCGGGGCGACCTGGAAGCTGACCCCGTCGAGCACCTTGATCTTGCCGTCGTCGACGGCGAACTCCACCTCGAGATCCCGCACCTCGAGGATGGGGGACAGAGACTGCCCCTCATGATCGCTGGTGCCGGGGGCGGTGACCTGTGTGTTGGGCATGACTGCTGCTCCCTTCTGGGCCACATCAATGATGTGCATAGGTCTTGTCGATCAGGGTGATGGGGGCCAGCGCCTTGCCGTCAGCCTTGGCCTTCTGGGTCTCCTCCTTCACCTTGGGATCGATCCAGAGCAGGCCGCCACTGCTGTGGGGGTAGCCATCCATGGGCCAGTAGAGCAGATCCGGGGTGTTGCGGGTGGCGGGCACCTCCGGCAGCATCACATAGCGCCAGCTGCTGGCTCGCACGTAGTTGAGCTGAACCCCGGGCACGAAGATGGCGAGATCATAGATCCGCTGCTGGATCTGGTGGGAAAGCGCGGCCCGCTTGTCCATGTCGAACTCGACGTTGTAGGCGTCGATCAGGCTGTCGAGCTCTTTGTCAGCCACGTTGAACAGGTTGTTGGTCTGGGGCTTGTTGGCGTTGTCGGAGTGGAAGGACTCCCAGTATTGCGGATAGAGACCGCCGCCCCCCCAGCCAAGCCAGGCCGCCTCGTGTTTCTTCTCCAGCATCACCTTGAAGCCGGTGGCGCCATCCACCAGATTGAGCTCCAGATCCAGGCCCGCCTTCTTGGCCTCTTCCTTGAGCACGGTCAGCCGCTTGGAGTGCTCCTGGCTGGTGTAGGTGAGGGCCAGGGTGAGCCGCTCTCCCTTGTCGTTTTGCAGGATGCCGTCCGGTCCCTGCTTGCCGTAGCCGCCCTTGGCGAAGTACTCCCGTGCCTTGGCGATGTCGTAGGCCCGCTCTGGCAGCGCGATGTCGGTGAAGGCCCCGAAGCCAGACCCGAAGGTGGTAGCGCGGTCATAGTCTCCATGCAGCACCGTCTCTATCATCTTGTCGATGTTGAAGGCGTGCTGGATGCCGAGCCGCACGTTGAGATCCGCCAGCTTGGGATTGGCCACGTTGAGGTGAACCCCCTGCCCCCCCTGCTTGGTGTCGGTCATGGCCATCACCTTCTGCACGTATCCCTGCTTGTACTCCGGTGTGACCGCCTTCTCATGCCACCAGTTGGGCAGGATCATCTCGAAGGTGTCCAGCTCCCCCTTGAGGAAGTGGCGGAACGCGATGTTGTGGTCGCGGATCACCTGCACCTTGATGGTGTCGAGGTTGAACCTGTGCTGGTTGTAGCGATCGTCTTTTGCCCACCACTCCTTCTGCTTGCTGAAGGTGACGGACTTGCCCTTTTTTACGTCGCTCATCACGTAGGGGCCCGTGGTGGGTACCACGGCCCAGTTGTACTGCTTCACCCAGTTCGGGCCCATCTTGTAGTAGTGCTTTGGCTGGGGCCACAGTTCGGTGGTGTTGAGGAGATCGAGCTTGGCCTTGCGGCTGCCCGCCTTGACCAGAATGGTGTGGTCGTCAATCTTCTCCACCGCCACCACCTCGGTGGTGTAGTAGTTGTTGAACCAGGGGCCCTTGATGTCCTTGGAGCGCATCATCTCGTAGCCGAAGGTGTAGTCATCGGCGGTGACCGGCTTGCCGTCGGACCACTTGGCGCGCGGGTCGAGTTTGAAATAGACGGTCTGGCTGTCCGGCGCGATGGCCCAGGCATTCGCCAGGGCCGGAATGGGGTTGCCCGTGTTGGGATGGAAGCTGATGAGCCTCATCTGGTTGTCGAGGATGAAGGAACGGAACGAGCCGTTGGAATCCGGCCCCACTGTGCGAAACGTCAGCGGGAAGCTGTCGACGAAGAGATTGAGGTTGCCGCCGGGCAGCGCCTTGGGAGAGGCGAACACGGGGTCGGTGTCGTTGGTCTCCCACGTCAGATCCGCGGGCAGGCTGGCCGCCCACACCCAGGATCCGTTCACCAGCAGAAAGAGAGCACCTGTCCATTTGATTTTATTGTTCATGTTTGACTTCCTGGTCATGCCCCTGCACTGGGGGCGTCTTCATTAAGGGTCCTGTCGATGTGCCCTGGCAAGGCACCATCGCTCACTGATAACGGGTAAATTTGCGCGGATCGAACGCCTCCCGGATGGCCTCCCCGATGAAGGAGACCATGATGAGCACCAGGCTCACCGCCGCCACCACCGAACTCACGATCCAGATGGCGTCGAGGTTGTTGATCCCCTGGGAGAGCAACTCCCCCCAGCTCGGGGTCGGCGGCGCCAGGCCAAAACCCAGGTAGTCCAGCGCCGTCAGGGTGGAGATGTTGCCCACCACGGCAAACGGGGCCAGGGTGACGATCATCATCAGGGTATTGGGCAGAATATGGTTGAAGATGATGCGCCGGGTGCTCGCCCCCTGGGCCCGCGCCGCCATCACGTAGTCCCGCGCCCGCTCCTTGTAGGTGAGGGTGCGCATGTACCAGGTGATCCCCATCCAGCCGAACAGCACGTTGATACCGACGAACAGGCCGAAGTTCGGCTTGGCCAGGGAGACCAGGATCATGATGACGTAGAGGAAGGGCACCTGGGACCAGATCTCGATGAAACGCTGCATCAGGAGATCGAACCGACCGCCGAGGAACCCCATCATGCAGCCGATGCTGACCCCGATGACATAGCTCGCCACCAGCGCGATGAAGGCAAAGCCGATGGCGATGCGAAAGCCGTAGACCAGCCGTGCCAATACATCGCGACCGCTGGTGTCGGTGCCGAGGAAGTGGCGCTCCGCTAGGCTCGGGGCATAGGGCGGATAGGCTTCCTCCTTGAAGTCCTGCTCATAGGGGTTCCAGGGGACCAGGGGCAGCAACACCCAATCCCCCTTATCTTCCTTCGCAAATTGGCTCTTGAGCTGGCGGTAGTTGGTCTCGTACTCGTAGTCGAGCCCGAAGTGCTGGCCCGGGATCACGTCCCCATAGGTGGGGAAATAGAGCTCCCCCTGATAACTCACCGCCAGGGCCCGGCTGTTGACCAGCAGTTCCGCCAGCAGAGAGATGACCACCAGGACCGAAAAGATGACAAAGGAGTAGTAGCCGCGCTTTATCGACTTGAAGCGCTTGAGTTTTTTCAGCGTTACCGGATTCAGGTTCATGCTCACTCTCCAAACCGCACGCGGGGATCGACCAGGGCAACGCAGATGTCGGAGACAATGTTGCCCACCAGCATCAGCATGGAGGTGATGGCCAGAATGCCCATGACGGTGGGGTAATCCCGCTCGACAATGGCCTCATAACCGAGCAGGCCGATGCCGTCGATGTTGAAGATGGTCTCGATGAGGAAGGAGCCCCCGAAGAAGACGGTGAGCACCGACCCTAAGTGACTCGCGATGGGGATCAGGCTGTTGCGCATGGCGTGATCGGTCACCGCCTTGCGAAACGGCAACCCCTTGGCCACGGCGGTGCGCACATAATCCGCCGACAGGTTCTCCATCAGGCTGTTCTTCATGGTCATGGTGAGGATGGCGAAATCCCCGATGGCGTAGGCGATGAGCGGCAGCAGCGCGTGGGCGAAGACGGTGCGGATCTGATCCCAGCTGCTCTCCATCCCGTCAAACTCGTCCCCCGGGAAGCCCCCCATGGGCAACCACTCCAGATGGAACGCAAAGACGGTGATGAGGAAGATCCCCACCACGTAGGCGGGCAGCGCATAGGCCATGTAGATGAGCATGGAGCTCAGGGAATCGAAGCGGCTGTTGTGCCTGAGCGCCTTGGCCACCCCGAGCGGGATGGAGACGGCATAACTCAGCAGAAAGGTGGCGAGCCCGAAGAAGGCGGTCACCGGCAACCTCTCCTTGATGAGATCCCACACCGGCTCGTAATAACGGGTCGACTCCCCGAGATCCAGCACCGCCAGCTTCTGCAACCAGTCCCAGTAGGCGACCAGCATGGGCTTGTCGAGACCGTAGAACGCCTTGAGCTCTTCAATCTGTTCGTCGGAGAGTGCCTGCGCCCCCTTGCTGCCACTGGAGCGGCCGGACTCGTTTTGCGAGACCTGCGCCTGCAGCAGCATGCGCTCGACCGGGCCGCCCGGCACGAAGCGGGTGATGGTGAAGACGAGCAGGGTGATACCGAGAAACGTCGGGATGATCAAAAGCATCCGACGTAGGAAATACGACAGCATGGTGGAACCTCGTCCTTGTTGTTCTTTTATGGCCAGTCACATCCGGTGACGGGCCTATCCTTACCTGGCATTACTCACTGAATTGACTGGCATTGACAGACAATCCGGCTCGGTCACTGTAAAAGCTCTGCAACAAAAATCAAGTAGAACTCTGTCTGCGACCGGGAATGTCCCCCCGCAGCATATCCCGCGGATGATTTTTTCCCAAAAACCCCTCAGAGATCCCCTCATTTTTAGAGACTCAAATAATTCCAAGTGTGCGGGTATATAAGGGAAGGTGCGAACAAGTCCCTGATATGAGATCATGTTTGTCATCTGGAGCCATGAAAAAGGGTTCATCATGAGT
>NZ_JAPDBQ010000025.1:0-34871 GCF_027705325.1 Aeromonas sp. QDB18 | reverse complement strand
TGGTGTGTTTGGAGACAGCCAGTTTACCAGCACCCTGTCTGTCAACTTCCACTTCCCCAAGATCCCGCGAAGAACCTTTTTTATTGCCGGGGCGGTGCGATCAAACGCGCCCCCTGAGGGATTGCAGCATTGGTTTGCACCATCGGGTTACATAAGGAGATCTCATGAAATGTATCGGTCTGCTGGGTGGCATGAGCTGGGAGTCCACCGTCAGCTATTACCAGGCCCTCAACCGGGGGGTACGCGAGCGGCTCGGCGGTCTGCACTCGGCGCGGGTGCTGCTGAGCAGCGTGGATTTTGCCGGGATAGAGCGGTTGCAGCACGCCGGTGACTGGCCCGCCACCGCCCGTCTGCTGGCGGCCGAGGCCAGGGCCATCCAGGCCGGTGGCGCCGATTTCCTGTTGATCGGGACCAACACCATGCACAAGGTGGCGCCGGAGATCGAGGCCGCCATCGACATTCCCCTGCTCCACATCGCCGATGCCACGGCCCATCGCCTCCAGGCCGACGGGGTGACCCGGGTGGGTTTGCTCGGCACCCGCTTCACCATGGAGCAGGATTTCTACAAGGGGCGGCTCCAGGAGCGCTTCGGGCTGGAGGTGCTGGTGCCTGATGACGTTGCACGGGAGCGGGTGCACCGCATCATCTATGACGAGCTCTGCCTCGGCGATATTCGCGAGTCGTCTCAGGCCGAGTATCTGGCCATCATCGCCGATCTGGCACAGGCCGGTGCCCAGGCGGTGATCCTGGGTTGCACCGAAATCGCCCTGCTGGTGGGGGCGTGCCAGGCCGCCGTGCCCCTCTATGACACCACCGCCATCCACGCCGAAGCCGCGGTGGCGCTGGCCCTTGCCTGATGTGGTGCGGGCGGGGTGAGGGGGCGCCCCTCTCACCCCGCCTGTTTTTTCCTCCTTTCATAACTGTGAGTCAGCCTTCATTTCAGCAGGGCTGAAGCCGTTTTTATTGTCAATCGGCTCACATTTCCTCTTTTTGTCTCTTGAGTCCGGGGCGTCAGACGCCTAGTTTTCGATCGCTGAAACGATTCAGCTTTCACAAAAACAAGAGACACGAGGATAAATCCATGTTGAAGAAACTCTCCATTGCCGTGCTGCTCGCCCTGGGCGCCACCGCGGGTCACGCCGCCGAATTTCTGCTGACCGACTCCCAGCAAGGGCTGGATGTGGGCGACTGGAAGATCACCAGCGAGAAGCTCGGCATCAAGAGCCCGGTTCCCTTTACCATCGAGAAGAAACGTCTGCACGGCGGCCGCCAGGAAGGGGTGGATCTGCTCATCGTCGACAACGGCGTCATGAAGATCACCCTGGTGCCGACCCGCGGCATGGGGCTCAAGGAGGTCAAGGCGGCGGATCTGCGCCTCGGCTGGGATTCATCGGTCAAGGAGGTGGTCAACCCCGCCTTCATCGATCTCGAGAGCCGTGGCGGCCTCGGCTGGCTCGACGGCTTCAACGAGATGCTGGTGCGCTGCGGCTACGAGTGGACGGGTCATCCCGGAGTGGATGACGACGGCCGCCTCAAGAGCCTCCATGGCCGGGTGCAGAACATTCCCGCCTCAGTGGTCAGCGTGACCGTGGACGAAGAGCCGCCCTATGCCATCCACGTGCTGGGCCGGGTGGACGAGCGCACCTTCAAGATGAGCGAACTGGTCACCTGGACCCAGCTGAGCGTGGTGCCCGGTCAGGCGGAGTTTGCCCTGCAGGACAAGCTGACCAACCACGCGGATTACGAGAACGAGTACCAGATCATCTATCACGGCAACTTCGGGGCACCCATTCTGGAGGAGGGAGCCAGGGTGAGCACGCCGGTGAAGCAGATCTCCCCGTTCAATGACTACGCCAAGGCCGGACTCAAGGGTTGGCAAACCTATCTGGGGCCCACCAAGGGCTTCGACGAGATGGTGTTCAACCTGGTGCCCTACAGCGACGCCGACGGCAATACCCTGGCAGTGCTGAACAACCGGGCCGGCAACGCCGGAGTGGCGGTGGGCTACAACACCCGACAGCTGCCGGTGCTGACCCTGTGGAAGAACACCGACACCCGGGCCCAGGGCTATGTGACCGGCATCGAACCCGGTACCAGCTATGCCTACAGCACCAAGTACCAGCGCCCGCTCGGGCTGGTCCCCAAGATCCAGCCGGGGGAGACCAAGACCTTCGATCTGACCTATCGCCTGCTGCAAAATGCCGACGAGGTGAAGCAGGCCCTGGCCCAGGTGGAGAAGATCCAGGGCGGTCGGGCCACCGAGCTGCGCGAGCAACCCCTGGTCAAGCTGCCATAAGGGAGAGACGCCCAGCAAAAAGCCGCTCCATGAGCGCAATGCTGTTCAGATAAGCACATTTTTGACTAATTATTCATAAATGCGACTTGAGTTGGGGGAGCAAGGCTGTTTCCAGTCGATGTTCCTTCAGCCTTTATCCAGCGTGGCTTGCAATAGAAAGAGGGAGGCATCATGCCTCCCTCATTTTTTAGCCCTGATACTACGTGGACTGGAACTCAAATTCTCTTAAGTGAACAGCATTGCGCTCCATGAGCGGCTTTTTCATATCAGGCCCGTCGATCAGACGTGGCTGTACATGGCTTCTATCTCACGCTGGTACTTGGCCTCGATGATCTTGCGGCGCAGCTTCATGGTGGGGGTGATCTCCCCGAGCTCCATGGAGAAGGCGCTCGGCAGCAGGGTGAACTTCTTCACCTGCTCGAACTTGGCCAGCTCCTTCTGTAGATCCTGGATGCGGGCCTCGAAGAACTCCATCACCCTGGAGTGGCGCAGCAGCTCGGTCTTGCACTGGTATTGCAGGTTGATGGAGCGGGCGTACTCCTCCAGGGACTCGAAGCAGGGCACGATCAGCGCCGACACGAAGTGGCGGGCATCGGCGACGATGGCGATCTGCTCGATGAAACGATCCTTGCCCAGGGTCCCTTCCACCAGTTGCGGCGCCACGTACTTGCCGTTGGAGGTCTTCATCAGCTCCTTGAGGCGCTCGGTGAAGTAGATGTTGCCCTCGTCATCCAGCTCGCCTGCATCGCCGGTGCGCAGGAAGCCATCCTCGGTCATCACCTCGGCGGTGGCCTGCGGCTTGTTGTAGTAGCCGCGCATCACGGTGGGGGCGCGCACCAGCAGTTCGTTGTTCTCGCCGAGTTTCACCTCGATGCCGCTGAGCGCCGTGCCGATTGAGCCCAGCCTGAACCGGGTGTCTTCATAGCAGCAGACGGTGGCGGTGGTCTCGGTCATGCCGTAGCCGTACTTGAGGTTGAGCCCCATGGCCTGGAAGAAGAGGTTCACCTCGTCCGCGAGGCGAGCGCCCGCCACCGGCAGGAAGCGGGTACGGCCGCCGAACCGGGCGCGCAGCTTGCGAAACACCAGGCGCTCGGCAAGCCAGAGCTGGCCGTAGAGCAGGGGAGAAGCGGATTTGCCCGCCTGGCGGGCGGCGACCATCTGCCTGCCGACCCGGGTGGCCCAGCCGAACAGGGCGCGGCGCAGGTGCGGGGCCTGGGCGACCTTCGCCTGGATCATGGCGTAGGCCTTCTCGTAGAGGCGGGGCACGGCGCACATCACGGTGGGCTTCACCTCGCCGATGACATCCATCACCTTCTGCGGGTCGCGAATGTAGACGTTCTCGGCGCCGCAGTAGAGCACGTAGTAGCTCCAGGCGCGCTCGAACACGTGGCTCAGCGGCAGCATGCAGAGGGACACGTCCTGTTCATTCAGGTCGAGGCGGCGGTCATGCATCTCGAAGCAGGCGGCCATGTTGGCGAAGTCGAGCATGACCCCCTTGGGTTCGCCCGTGGTGCCCGAGGTGTAGATCAGGGTCAGCAGGTCGTCCATGCGGTAGTGGCACTCGCGCTCCCGCAGCTCCAGCTCGCTGGGTGGGTGGTTGCCAGAGACGAGGAAGGTCTGGAAGTGGCTGGCAGCGGCGCAGCCGCGCAGGTCGACGGTGCCGTCCAGGGCGACGATATGGCGGATCTCGCCGCTGTCGATGAGCTGCAGCGCCTGATCGAACTGGGGCTGTTCCCCCACGAACAGCATCCTGATGCCGGCATCCTTGACGATGTAGCGCAGCTGATCGAGGGTGCTGGTGGGGTAGATGGGCACGCTGACGCCGCGGGCGGCCAGGATGCCGAGATCGGCCTGGGTCCACTCCGGCATGTTGCGGGCGTAGATGCCGACCATCTCGCCGGACTGGTGGCCGGCGCGGATCAGCCCCTGGGCGCAATAATCCATGGCCTGACCCAGGGTGCGCCAGCCGATGGCGCGCCACTGGCCATCCTGCTGGACGCGCAGGGCGGCCTTGTTGCCAAGGCGGGCAATACGCTCACGTATCACTCTAACCAGATGAAACTGCGACATCTCACTCATCCTCAAGTAACAGTTGTGCGCCCGCAGGGGCACTGAAAACGGGGCTGGAGTTTAAACTCTAAGATTACGGCTTACAAGTGTTCGCCATTTGTCCTGGATCACAAAGTCGTCAACTTGGGGAGAGTCAGGCATGATAAGCGCAAGGGTCGGATTCATTCAGGGAGTAGAGCCATGAATATCGGGATCAAGAGTCTGTTGACCGGCGCCTTGCTGCTGCTGGCGGGGGCCGGTGCCCTCTGGTTTGCGTTGGGCGGAACTGCGGGGCAGGAGAATCCCTGGCTGAGCGGCGCCGAGGGGTACGAGCAGGCGCAGCGGCTGGCACTGAAGGAGGGATATCCCCTGCTCTATGTGATCGAGCGCGCCAAGTGCCGGCGCTGCAAGGCGCTCGACAACAGGATGTGGCGTGCCCCCGAGATGCAGTCCGCCCTGGCGGGGCTGGCCAAGGTGCGGCTCAACCCGGATGCGGGGGATGGCAGCGAGCATATTCTGCGCCGCTTCCCCAGGGTGGAGACGGCCCCAGGCATCTATGTCCAGCGACCGGGGGAACCCCTGCGCCCCATCAGGGTCGTGCCGGATACCGAGGAGATCTGGATGCCCGGGGTCACCTATGGCCGCGGCTTCTTCATGCCCCTCTCGGGAGCCGCCTTCGAGGCCGTGCTGAGGGTGACCCTGAGCCTGGAAGACCCCTCCATCGACAATGCGCCCCTGCCTTGAGGGGGGAAGCGAAGAGGGGGAGTCTGGGAGGTCAGAGGGGGGCGTCCGCTGACGGCGGTCTGCAGCGGGTTGTCAGCCGAAGTCGAACAGACGGGACATCAGCACGGCATCCTCCCTCTCCTGCCCGGTGCCATAGTAGTCGGCGCGGCGGCAATACTCGGCAAACCCCTCGCTCTCGTAGAGGTTGATGGCGGTGCGGTTGCCGGCCCTGACCTCCAGGAACCAGGCCTCGGCCTTGCCGGCCTTGCTGCGGGCCAGGTACTCCCTGAGCAGCGCCCGCCCCAGCCCCTGGCCCTGAAAATCGGGATGCACGCAGAGATTCATCAGGGAGCTGTCTCCCGCCACCAGATCCGAGATGTAGAAACCGGCCGGTCGTCCGTCCACCAGCATCAGGCCGTTGAGATAGCGCGGCCCGAAGCAGGAGAGCAGGTTGGCCTGGCTCCAGGGCTCCTGGTGTGCGGCCTGCTCGATGGGGTAGATGGCTTCGAAGTCCGATTCGAGCAGGGGGCGAAAGTGGGGCAAGAGGTCAGACATGGTCACTCCGGACGGGATTCAGGCTTGCGATGGACACCATGGCCGTGCCATGGTCGTGAGCATCAAGGGGTGTGGCGCTGCTGCCGACACTGCTGCCAGAGGGCGCGCTTGTGCGCCCCATCGGGCTTGAGCGGGCAGACCAGGGCATCGGGCCAGCGAGGGTCCGGCGCCGTCAGCCAGAGCAGGGGCGAAGTGGCCCCCGCGGGCAGGGAAGGCATCTCGGACAGCAGGGAGACCTCGTCCGTGCCAAGGCCGAGCCAGCGGCAGATGTCCCCGAGCAGGTAGGGCGCGGGCAGCGTCTCTGCCAGCAGCCAGAGCTTGCCGGTCGGCAAAGGGGCGGTCTCCTGCGGGGCCAGCACCTCGTCGGCGGGCGTGTTTGCCGGCTGCGCGGCGCCGTCGGGGCTGGTGCCTCCCGCCAGGAGTCGGCCTCTCTGTTGCCAGAGGGTGATGCCCATCCGGGCCAGAATGCGCTGGCGCAGCGGGTCCAGCAGGGGATCTTGCATGGCGAAGGCTCACTCTTGATCTGCGTTGGGGTAAATTCTGATGCGCAGAGTACACTCTCGCGGGTTTTGCTGCACCCCGGACGTTGCCTTTTCGCCGTGCGGCGATGGCGGATGAACGCCGGTTGGGGACAGAGATGACAGACAATGACGACGGGAGGGGGCCAGAGGCCGGACCCCGAATCCCTATGACAATACCAGCTTCGGAGCTGTGCCTATGCCGCCTTTAGCCCAGAATACTGTTCGTGCCACCCCCATCCATGAGCGCCTGCCACGGCTCCTGGCCGCCCTCGGGGAGGGGCTGTATGAGCGCCAGGACGCCCTGCGGCTCGGCCTGCTGGCGGCCCTGTGCGGCGAGAGCGTCTTCCTGCTGGGCCCCCCGGGCATCGCCAAGAGCCTGATCGCCCGCCGGCTCAAGCTGGCGTTTCACGATGCCCGTCACTTCGAATACCTGATGACCCGCTTCAGTACGCCGGAGGAGGTGTTCGGCCCCCTCTCCATCCAGGCGCTCAAGGAGGACGGCAAGTATCTACGGCTCACCGCCGGCTACCTGCCGGAGGCCGAGGTGGTCTTCCTCGACGAGATCTGGAAGGCGGGCCCGGCCATCCTCAACACCCTGCTCACCGCCATCAACGAGCGGCAGTTTCGCAACGGCGACAGCCAGCACCCCATCCCCATGCGGCTGCTGGTCACCGCCTCCAACGAGCTGCCGGCCCCGGACAGCGGGCTGGAGGCGCTCTACGACCGCATGCTGGTGCGGGTCTGGATGGACAGGGTGCAGGAGAAATCCAACTTCCAGGCCATGCTGGCGAGCGATGGCCAGTCCCACCAGAACCTGACCCCCTCGGTGCAGATCCGGGGGGAGGAGTACGCCGCCTGGCAGGATGCCATCGAGCAGGTGCGCCTGCCCGATGCCTGTTTCGAGCTCATCTACCAGTTGCGCCAGCAGCTCGACAGCCAGCTCGGGCACGGCTGCTATGTCTCGGATCGGCGCTGGAAGAAGGCCGTCAGGCTCATCAAGGCGAGCGCCTTCTTCAACGGCCGCGACGAGGTGGCCCCGCTGGATCTGCTGCTGTTCAAGGATTGCCTCTGGCACGACGAGGCCTCCCGCACCGCGCTGCTGGAGATGATCGGCGAATTTTCCCGCCTCTACGGCTACCAGCAGCTGGCGCTGACCCGGCAACTGCTGGCCCTGCGCGAGCGGTTCAAGCAGTTGAAGGGGGCCGTCGCCCAACGCATCGGCAGCAAGGCGGTCAAGCGCAAGCAGTGGTTCGGTCGCCGCGCCCGCGGCACCGAGCTGCCGCTCGCCAACGCCAGGGCGTTCGGCAAGCAGGTGCACTTCCACCTGCTCACCCCGGCGCCCCTGGACGGCGGCGATCCCGACCGCCTGACCGAGACCCTCACCTTCGATCGCACCCTGCTCTCCCACTGGCACCCCACCGGGGAGGCCCTGGTGGGCTGGCAGCTCGGCAATCCCAAGGAGGGGCACTACGAGCTGGTGCTGGACGAGCAGCTGCGGCTGCACGTGCTGGATATCCAGCGCCAGCCCGTGCCCCTGGTGCTGGTGGAGCGGACCCCCATTCCCGAGGTGGTGATGAGCCCCTGGCTGGCGGAGCTGGAGGAGCTGGCGAGCCAGGTGGTCCGGGTGCAGCAGAGCCTCAAGGGGCAGCGCAACCTGTTCGATCGCCACCAGCCCCATCTGTTCGTGGGGGACAACTGGCTGCGCCAGGTGGAGGACAGCTTCTTCGTGCTGAACCGGGATCTGGAGCGGCTCGGCACCGAGCTGCAACAGTGGCGGGATCGCCTGCCCAGGCTGGATGCCTGATGGTGTCCGACGTGGCGCTGGCCCCTAACACGAGCCGCCTGCCGTTGCGGGATGGCACCCTGCGTCCCCTGCACAGGGAGTGGCCATGCTAGAGATCGGCATGATGGATCTGGGGCTCCTCATCGGCGAGGGGGAGCTGGCGGGGGAGATGGCGCTGCTGCTGGCCTCCACCCCGAAGATCTCCGAGTTCATCAAGCGCTCGCCCCTGCAGGGGAAGCTGCTCAGAAAGCGCATCCAGACCTGGAGCGAACAGCTTGGGGAGGAGATGCGTCACAAGCCGGTGCCGGTGGCCCTCGAGCGGGAATACCTGCTCTATCAGGCCCAACGGCAACTGCCCCTGCCGGAGCTGGTGGGGCGCCTGCCCGCCCTGCTGGAAGCCCTTGAGCAGCACAGCCCCTTCGCGGGGGATGCCCGCAGCCTGGTGCGCCAGATAGTGGCCCAGCCCACCGAGGGGCTGCGCCAGCTCTTCATCGAGAAGTGGCGCGCCAGCCTGGTGGGCAGCCTGTTGCAGTTGCAGCAGCAGATAGCGGAGGCGGAGCGGGAGAAGCAGCGCCAGGAGATAGAGGATCAACTGCTGGCCAACCGGACCCTGGCCGATGCCCTGGATCCGCACCAGATCTCCGCCGGGGGGCTCTGGGATCTGGCCCAGGGGAGCTGGCACAAGCGCAGCCTGGCGCTGGTGAAGCAGTACGCCCGCATGTTGCAGCAGGAGCCTTTGCTCGCGGAGATCGCCGCCCTGCTTGGGCGCAGCGAGCGGGAGCGGCGCAGCGAGGACAGGACGCTGCCTCCGGTGCCTGTGAACGAGCTGGAGGAGGTGCAAAGTGACGATGTGCCCGACGATCTGGTGGGGGTGCACCCGGCCAGCGATCTGATGCGCCTCCTGCCGAGCGAGGCGGTGATGCTGGCGCTGCCGGAGCTGGAGCTGGAGTTCTATCGCCGTTATCTGGAGCGGCGCCTGCTGAGCTACCAGTCGCGGGGCACCCTGCCGCGCCAGCGTCTGATGCTGCGCTCCCCCGAGCAGGGAGGGCAGGAGGTGCAGCCGCGGGGCCCCTTCATCGTCTGCGTCGATACGTCAGGTTCCATGGGGGGCTATCCGGAGGAGTGCGCCAAGGCGCTGTTTCTCGCCCTGCTCAAAGGGGCGATGGAGGAGAAGCGGGGCTGCTATCTGATGCTCTTCTCCACCGAGGTGGCGACCCTGGAGATCACCGCCGACACCGGGCTTGAGAAGGCGGAGCGCTTTCTCTCCATGAGTTTTCACGGAGGGACCGATCTGGTGCCCTGCCTGGAGCAGGCCCTGACCCAGCTCGAACAACCCGCCTTTGCCAAGGCCGACGTGCTGGTGATCTCCGACTTCATCGCCCAGAACCTGCCCCACCCCCTGCTCGAGCGGATGAACCGGCGACGGGCGCAGCAGACACGCTTCCATGCGGTCGCCATGTCCCGTCACGCCAAGGCGGCCATTTTGCGGGTGTTCGACAACAGCTGGCTGCTCGATTGCGGCCTGCGTGGACGCCTGCTGCGGCGCTGGCAGCGCCATTGAGGGCGCTCAGGCTCAGAGAGTGGGCCTGTGGTAGAGGCCCCGTTCGTTGACCTGCTCCTGATCCAGCAGCGGTTGACCGCTTGGCTGGGCAATATAAAAACCCCGCTTGCCGCTGCGCTTGACCCTGTACATGGCCTGATCCGCCCGGGCCAGCGCCGCGCCGAAATCGTCCTGGGGCCGGATGGCCGCAATTCCCATGCTCAGTCCCACCGAGGCGTCCCCGTTGGGCAGCTCGAAGGGGGTGGCGATGGCATCGATGCACTGGCGGGCGAGGTGGCTGGTGCGGGGATCGTCGCACGCCCAGGGCAGCAGCAGCACGAACTCGTCCCCGCCGATGCGCCCCAGCCGTACCTCCTCGCCGCAGCAGTGGCGAAGGCGCTGGGCGAGGGAGACCAGCAGTTCGTCACCTGCCCGGTGGCCCAGGTTGTCGTTCACCAGCTTGAAGTCATCGAGATCGATGAAACAGATGGCCTGGTACTCCCCGGGAAAGTGGCGGTGCAGCGCGGTGCGGTTGAACAGGCCGGTGAGGGGATCCCGGTGGGCAAGCTGGGCGAGCTGCTGCTCGTACTCCTTCTCGTGGGTGATGTCGATGTGGGTGCCCATCACCCGGACGGGGTTGCCCTGCTCATCCCGCTCCACCACCCGGCCCCGGTCCAGCACCCAGGTGGTCTTGCCATCCTTGCCGATCATGCGGTGCATCGCCTGATAAAACGGGCTCTTGCCCTCCAGATGGTCGAAGAAGGCCTGCAGCACCTGCTCCCTGTCCTCCGGGTGCAGGTGGGCGCGCCAGACGTCGAAGTGGGCCGACAGCTCCTTGGGCTGGTAACCGAGCATGGAGCCCCAGCGCCGGTTGAAGATGATGAGTTTGCCGGTGGGCACATGGTTCTGCCAGATGCACAGGCCGGTGCCGTCCATGGCGGCGTCCAGCTTCTCCCGCGCGTCATCCGCGATGCGTTTGAGACGCTCGTTCTCCAGCAACAACCTGTCGTAAGCCTCCCTTAGCTCCTCGTAGGTCATTTCTCATCCCTTCCCCTGTTCGAAAGCATATATAGTCGATGCACTCTCTCCTTCTGTAAAGAAGGAGATAGGGGAGGCTCTCGTTCGATATGAGGCGTTTTCTCAACCTCTGGCGGCTGTGCGCCCAGAGTCTGTGGGGATATGATGACAGTGGTGAGCGCGGCGTCCGGCCAGTGAAGAGGAGAAAATGTCCGCATGAAGATCCTGATGGGAGGTGGTCTGTTGCTGGGGGTTGCCCTGGCCCAGGCGACGCCACTGGCTGGGTACGAGTTGCAACTGGCGTTGCAGCGACTGGAAGAGTCGACGATGCCGGTGCAGGTGTTTCGCGAGCGTGTCGCCGCCCTGACTGCCGGATAGGCACACTATCCGCCCGAGGTGCAGGGCCGCCTTGCCCGGCTGCAGTGCTGGGCCCAGCCGAGTGAACGGGACGAGGAGTTTCGCCGCGCGGTGGCGTTTGCCGAGCAGGAGCAGGAGCTGGCGCAGGCCCGTGCCCGCAAGGACAGGGTCACCGAGGTAGGGTTGCTCGCCTGCCGCGGGTATCACCGGCAACTGCTCGGCAACATGGCCGGGGCCGGGGAGGATTACGACGCCGCCCTGACCCTGGCTCGCCGGCTCGGGGATGAGCGCCAGCGTGCCGACATCCTGAGTCTGCGGGGGGAGATGTACTCCTACCAGGGGGAGCTGGCGGAGGGGCTGATGGATCTCATCGATGCCCACCTGCGCTACGAGGCGCTCGGGCTGGAGGCCAAGGGGCGCGAGGGGCTCGCCAATATTGCCAATGCCTATCGCAGGATGGGGCTCTATGAGCGGGCCGAGAGCTACTTCAACGAGCTGGAACACGACTACCGGCAGCTCGGGGACGAGGAGCACCTGGTGGACATTCACAGCCAGCAGGGGCTCCTCTACATCGACACCGAAGAGTACGACAAGGCGCTGCCCCTGATGGCCGAAGCGGAGCGTTACTATCTGGGGTCAAAGCAGGAAGGAGTACTGGCCTGGAGCCGGATCGAGCTGGCCACCATCCTGCAGAAACAGGGCAAGCCGGACCAGGCCATGATCAAGCTCGATCAGGCGGCAGCCTCCCTTCATCAAGGGGAGGGGGCGGACAGCGTCACCCTGGGCCACTGGCACCTCGTCATGGCCGAGGTCCTCGAGGCCCTGAACCGACCCGGCGAGGCGCTGCGGCACCTGGACGAGGCCGAGCCTATCTTTACCCGGGAGCATAACCTGCGCTTCCTCGCCCGGGTGCATGAGACACGGGCCCGGGTGCTGGAGCGCCAGGGGCACATCCAGGCGGCGCTGGCCAGCCTCAAGAGCTTCGTCCAGACCCGTCATGCCCTCGAGCAGCGGCTGCGGGAGCAACGCACCCTGCAGATGCGCTTCGAGTTCGATCTCTCCCGCAAGGAGCTGGAGAACCAGACCCTGAGAGCGAGCCAGCAGTTGCAGGCCGAGAAGCTCAAGCAGTTGCAGGAGCGGCGCTACTGGCAATACCTGGTGTTGTTCCTGCTGCTGCTGGTGATGGGCATTCTGGTGGTGCACCAGCGTGGACGCACCCGCAAGATGCAGCGCCTCGCTATGACGGACGAGTTGACGGGCATCCACAACCGGCGCCAGATCCAGGCCAAGGGGCGCAAGTGGTTCATCCAGGCGCGGGAGGAGGGCAAGCCCCTGTGCGTGCTGCTGCTGGACATAGATCACTTCAAGCGGGTCAATGACACTCTTGGCCACCACGTCGGGGACAGGGTGTTGACCGTCGTGGCCCAGTGCATCGAGTCTCAGCTGCGCAGCCTGGACCGGGTGGGGCGCAACGGCGGCGAGGAGTTTCTGGTGCTGCTGCCGGACACCCGTCTCGACGAGGCCGCCGAGGTGGCGGAACGGATCCGCCAGGAGGTCGCCCGTCTCGCCATCGAGGAGGTGCCGGCGGATCACCCCATCCGCATCAGCATCGGCTGCGCTGAATACAAGCGCGAGGATGACAACCTGGGCGAACTGATCCGCCGCGCCGACGAGGCCATGTACGAGGCCAAGCTGGCGGGGCGCAACCGGGTGATGAGGGCGTCGTGATCCCGCCCGGACCGGCGCCGTCGATGCCGGGCTGGGTATTTTTCACTCGCGCGGGTATAATGCCGCGCAATTTTGCTTTGGCTCAGGCGAGAAGACCCATGTAACGCAACCCTCTTCCTTGTTTCCACCGGCCGGTCCCTGACCCGCCCGCGTGGCGCTGTTGCCTGCATGGGCGCCCTGATCCCGAGGTGCTGTCCCGCATTTATTCCCACGGTGGCCCATGCCGCCGCTCAATAGAAGAACGTCGAATTATGTCAGCTGAATTTCTGAGTGAAGTCTCCAAGAGACGCACTTTTGCGATCATCTCGCACCCGGATGCGGGTAAAACCACCATCACCGAAAAGGTCCTGCTGTTCGGACAGGCCATTCAGCGCGCCGGTACCGTCAAGGGCCGTGGCTCGGGCCAGCACGCCAAATCCGACTGGATGGAGATGGAGAAGCAGCGCGGTATCTCCATCACCACTTCCGTGATGCAGTTCCCCTACGCCGACTGCCTGGTCAACCTGCTCGATACCCCGGGTCACGAGGACTTCTCCGAAGATACCTACCGTACCCTCACGGCGGTCGACTGCTGCCTGATGGTCATCGACGCCGCCAAGGGTGTTGAAGACCGGACCCGCAAGCTGATGGAAGTGACCCGGCTGCGCGACACCCCCATCCTCACCTTCATGAACAAGCTGGACCGCGAAGTGCGCGATCCGATGGAGGTCATGGACGAGGTGGAGCGCGAGCTCAACATCATGTGCGCCCCCATCACCTGGCCCATCGGCTGTGGCAAATCTTTCAAGGGTGTCTATCACCTCTACAAGGACGAGACCTACCTGTATCAGAGCGGTCAGGGCCACACCATCCAGGAGAAGCGGGTGGTCAAGGGGTTGAACAACCCCGAGCTGGATGCCGCCATCGGCGACGATCTGGCGGCCCAGCTGCGTGGCGAGCTGGAGCTGGTGCAGGGCGCCTCTCCCGAGTTCGATCACGATGCCTTCATCGCCGGCGAGATGACCCCGGTCTTCTTCGGGACCGCCCTTGGCAACTTCGGTGTCGACCACATGCTGGACGGCCTGACCGACTGGGCGCCAGCCCCCATGCCGCGCAAGGCCGAGAGCCGCGAAGTGGTAGCCACCGAGGAGAAGTTCTCCGGTTTCGTGTTCAAGATCCAGGCGAACATGGACCCGAAACACCGCGACCGTATCGCCTTTATGCGTATCGTGTCAGGTACTTACAGCAAGGGCATGAAGATGCGCCACGTGCGCATCGGCAAGGACGTGAACATCTCCGACGCCGTCACCTTCATGGCCGGTGACCGTGAACAGGCGGTCGAGGCCTGTGCCGGCGACATCATCGGTCTGCACAACCACGGCACCATCCAGATCGGCGACACCTTCACCCAGGGTGAAGATCTCAAGTTCACCGGCATCCCGAACTTCGCACCGGAACTGTTCCGCCGCATCCGCCTGCGTGACCCCCTCAAGCAGAAGCAACTGCTCAAGGGGCTGGTGCAGCTCTCCGAAGAGGGGGCGGTGCAGGTGTTCCGTCCGCTCATCAGCAACGATCTCATCGTCGGTGCGGTCGGTGTGCTGCAGTTCGACGTGGTGGTCTCGCGCCTCAAGAGCGAGTACAACGTCGAGGCCATCTACGAGGCGGTCAACGTCGCCACCGCCCGCTGGGTGGAAGGGACCGACGTCAAGAAGTTCGAAGAGTTCAAGCGCAAGAACGAGGTCAACCTGGCCCTCGATGGCGGTGACAACCTCACCTACATCGCGCCGACCATGGTCAACCTGCGCCTGGCCCAGGAGCGTCACCCGGACGTTCACTTCCGCCAGACCCGCGAACACTGATCACCCCGCCCGCACCCAGCGGGTGGCTGATGACCAGAGAGACCCCGCTTCGGCGCAATGCTGTTCAGATAAGCACATTTTTGACTAATTATTCATAAATGCGACTTGAGTTGGGGGAGCAAGGCTGTTTCCAGTCGATGTTCCTTCAGCCTTTATCCAGCGTGGCTTGCAATAGAAAGAGGGAGGCATCATGCCTCCCTCATTTTTTAGCCCTGATACTACGTGGACTGGAACTCAAATTCTCTTAAGTGAACAGCATTGCCGCTTCGGCGGGGTTTTTTGTTATGGGGCGTTTCATTGGAAGGGGCGGCGATCCCCATCCGGGGCTTGATGAGTGAATAAAAATAAATGATAAGTGATTTAAATTTCATTCATGGAGAGAGGCATGTCCGTCACCCAACCCGTAGAGGCGCAGTTTGCCGCCTACAATGCCCACGATCTCGATGCCTTCGTGGCCTGCTTTGCCCCGGATTTCAAAGGCTATCGCATGCCGACCGAGACGCCGAGCACAGTCGGCAAGGGGCGCTGCGGGCCTTCTATGCACAACACAGATTCAACAACCCGCTGCTCAAGGCCGAGCTGCTGTCACGCACCGTCTTGGGCAACAAGGTGTTCGATCACGAGAAGATCCACGGCCTCTCCCCCGAGCCCATCGAGAGCGTGGCGGTGTTCGAGGTGAAGGAGGGTCTTATCCAGACCGCCTGGTTCTATTTCCCTTCCTGAGCGCCGCTACACGGGCCTGCCGGCGACAAAGCTGGTATAAGAGAAAGTTCCCTGCGGGCATCCTCCGGTCAGCCCGCGTCTGGACAATAACAAGGAGTACATCATGCTTGGACGCATCACCCACCTCTTCCCGCTTTGGGCCCTGCTGTTTTCCCTGCTGGCCTACTGGCAGCCCGAGCCCTTCGTCGGCCTCAAGGGCCAGATAGTGCCGCTGCTGACCATCATCATGCTGGCCATGGGGCTGACCCTCAAACCCCAGAACTTCCTCGACGTGGTGCGCAACAAGAAGGCCATCGGCCTCGGGCTGGTATTGCAGTTCAGCGTGATGCCGCTGGCCGCCCTGCTGGTCAGCCTGTTGCTGGGCTTTGATGCCGAGCTGACCGTGGGCATGGTGCTGGTGGGCAGCGTCGCCGGTGGCACCTCTTCCAACGTGATGTGCTATCTGGCCAAGGGCGATGTCGCTCTCTCCATCACCATGACAGCTCTCTCCACCCTGCTCGGGGTGCTCGTCACCCCCCTGCTGGTGCAGTTGCTGGCTGGCAAGAGCGTCGACGTGCCGGTGCTGGACATGCTGCTGAGCCTGGTGAAGATAGTGCTGATCCCCGTGGTGTTCGGGGTGGTTGCCAATGTCTTCCTCCACTCCCTGACGGCACGTATCGAGCCCGTGCTGCCGCTCGTCTCCATGGCTGCCATCGTCATGATCATCGCCATCGTGGTCGCCCTCAACGCAGGGCAGTTCGCCAGCATCGGCCCCATCGTGGCGCTGGCGGTGATTCTGCACAACGGCATCGGCATTGCGGCGGGCTACTGGGTCAGTCGCTGGCTGGGCTTTGAGGAGCGGATCTGCCGCACCGTGGCCTTCGAAGTGGGGTTGCAGAATTCTGGCCTCGCCACGGCGCTGGCCATGAAATTCTTCACTCCCGCCTCGGCCATGGCTGGCACCCTCTTCTCGGTCTGGCACAACCTGTCCGGCTCTCTGCTGGCCGGGGTCTGGGCCAAGCGGCCGCTTTCCCGGCCTGCTGGGACCCTGGAGCAGCGCGCTGGCTGATCAGGGGGCGAAAGATGAAACAACAAGGGGCCATGGGCCCCTTGTTGTTGTTTGAGCTAGTCGAGCGCCAGCACCATGCAGATCTCGCAGGCATCGTGGCCCGTGCAGCCAAGGGGCCCCGGCAGGTGTTCGAAGCCCAGGGATTCATAGAGGGCGGTGGCTTCCCGCAGCACGGCGGTGGTCTCCAGATAGCAGCGCTGGTAACCCAGGGCGCGAGCCTCGGCCAGCGCCTGCAACACCAGCCGCCGTCCCAGCCCCAGCCCTCGCAGGGCGAGCAGGAAGTACATCTTCTGCAGCTCGCACACATCCGCTGCCCCCGCCAGCGGCGCTATGCCACCCCCGCCGAGAATGGCGCCGTCCGGTCCCTCAATCACCCAGTAGCGGCTGTGCTCCCCCTGATAGGTCTCGTGGAGAAAATCGAGGTTGGGATCCGCCACCCCGTACCCCTTGTCGGCGGTGAGGCCGTATTCGGCGGAGACGGCGCGCACCACGGCGGCGATCCGGGGATTGTCGGCCGGGGTGATGGGGCGGATGACGAATCCCTGCTGGCGGCGGGCGCGGGAGAGGGCGCTGCGATAGAGCCGCATGCCCTCCCAGATCTGCTCGCACTCGGCGGGGGAGAGCTGGGCCAGGGCCCCCGCCATGGTCTCGTCCATCTGCCGGTGCAGCTCCTCAAGCTGTGCCTTGCCCGGCTCGGTGAGGCTCGCCTCCTTGCTGCGCCCGTCCGAGGGGTGGGGTTGCCAGGCGATCAACTCCCGCTCGGCGAGGCGGGCCAGGGGGCGGCTGGCGTTGGATTTGTCGATGCGAAGGCGCTCGGCAAGCTGCTGGTTGGTGGCGGGACCGTTCTCCAGCTCGATGAGCAGGTGGGCCTCCAGGGGGCTCAGGGCCAGCGAGCCGCACTGCTGGGAGAGCATACCGAGTTCGCGTACCAGTTCCCTCGACAGGGCACGCAGGGGGCGGGGATCCATGGGGTTGTCTCCTAGTGATGGTGTTTGGTTGTTGTACGCAACCAATAGCATCATTTGGTTGTTGGTGACAACCATTTGCGTGAAAAAGGGTGAAAGGCAGGCAGAAAAAAGGGCCCGGGAGGGGGCCCAAACATTGGAAACCCGCGCGGGGGCGCGGATCCCATCCTTGGTCAGGCAAGGCGCCGGCGAGGGTTAGACCAGCTCGGCCAGCATGGTGTCGGCATAGGGGGTCAGCGCCTCTCCCTGCTTCACCTTGGCGAGGTAGTCCGGGTTGGCGATGAGGGGGCGACCGATGGCGACGAGGTCGAAGCGGTCCGCCTCAATGGCCTCGAGCGCGGTCTCTGCGCTGTAGTTGCCCACTCCCACCAGGTGGCCGTCGTAGCGGGCACGCAGGTAGTCGGAGGCGCGGCCGTCCAGGTAGTCGAAGGTGAGGCTGTCATCGAAGATACCCAGGTGCAGATAGGCCAGAGTACGCTGGTTCAGCTCGGCCAGCAGGTGGTCGAACACGGCGCGATCCCGGGCATCCCCTTCCAGGTGCACATAGGCGCCGGGGGAGAGACGAAGGCCGGTGCGATCCCCGCCGATGCGGGCGGCGATGGCATCCACCACCTCGAGGGCGAAGCGGCTCATGTTCTCGGGGCTGCCGCCGTAGTTGTCGGTGCGCAGGTTGCTGGCGTGGTGCAGGAACTGATCGATGAGGTAGCCGTTGGCACCGTGGATCTCCACCCCGTCAAAGCCCGCCTCGATGGCGTTGGCGGCGGCCTGGGCGTAATCCTCGACCAGCTGGGCGATTTCGCTCCCGGTCAGGGCGCGGGGCACCTGATAGACCAGCTCGCGCATGCGCGGCACCGTGCCCTCATGGGCGACGGCGGAGGGGGCCAGCACTTCGGCGTGGTGGAAGAAGGGGTGGGAGAGACGGCCCACGTGCCACAGCTGGGCGAAGATCTTGCCGCCGTTGGCATGCACGGCGCTGGTCACTTTCTTCCAGCCGGCGATCTGTTCGGCGCTGTAGAGCCCAGGGGTATTGGGGTAGCCCTGCCCGTCCGGACGGATGATGGTGGCTTCGGAGATGATGAGGCCGATGTCGGCGCGGCGGCCGTAGTAGGCGGCCATCTGTTCGGTGGGCACCAGACCCGGGCCCGCCATGCAGCGGGTGAGGGGGGCCATCATGAAACGGTTCGCGAGGGTGAGGGTGTCGTTGAGGCGATAGGGCTGAAACAGGGTATTCATGATCGTCTGTCCTGAGGGAGTGGTTCTTGAACGGGCATTCAAGACGTTTTTTGGTTTGTGTGCAAGTATTTTTTGAGCAAGCATTCAACATGGATTGACGGGGGAGGCTGGGGTAAACTTGCCGCCCTGTTTTTTCCGTCCCGCGGGACCTTGCCACCGGAGACCCCATGCGCAGCGCCGAATACGATCGGGATGCCGTCTTGCGAAACGCCATGGAAGCCTTTCGCGCCAAAGGCTATGCCAAGACCACCATGCAGGAGCTGGTGGCCGCAACCGGCCTGCACCCGGGCAGCCTCTATGCCGCCTTTGGCAACAAGCGTGGCCTGCTGCTGGCGGCGGTCGATCACTATGTGGCAGAGAAGGGGGCCCTGCGCCGCCGCTGCCTGGCACAGCCCAGCCCGCTGGCGGGGCTGCACGCCTACCTCGAGCAGGTGGTGGACGATGCCCTGCAGGGCTCCTGCCTGCTGGTCCGCACCCTGATGGAGCTGGCAGAGCAGGACGAGGAGCTGCACCTTCGCTTCAAGGCCATCTATGGCGAGCTGGAACAGGATCTGGCCGGGCAGCTGGCCCTGGCAAAGGCGCAGGGAGAGCTGGCAAAAGAGGGGGACATCCCCACCCTGACCGCCTTCTTGCAGGTCCATATCCAGGGACTGGTCACCTTCGCCCAGTGCCACCCCGACCGCCCTCTGCTGGCCGGTGTCGTCGCCCGGATGATGAGCGCCCTGCGGGCGTGATGGCGAGGATGGAAACAACAAAGGCTCCCGCGGGAGCCTTTGTTGTTGCTGGGAATGCCCCTCGCAGCAGGGGTTTTGCCCCCTTCTCCCCTTGCGGGAGCCATGGTTGTTTCTGGGGGAGGTCGCACGCCGCTTGGTTGTTTGTTCCCTTCTCCCCTTGCGGGAGCCATGGCTGTTTCTGGGTGAGGCCACACGCCGCTGGGTTGTTTGTTCCCTTCTCCCCTTGCGGGAGCCATGGTTGTTGCTGGGGATGCCACACGCCGCTGGGTTGTTTGCTCCCTTCTCCCCTTGCGGGAGAAGGGTTGGGGATGAGGGGGAGGGCTCGTGCTCAGCGCAAAGAGAGCAAAAGAAGTTCCAGTACGGCCTCCATCCGACTCAATACATCGTTATTCCACACCCGGATCACCCGAAAGCCCTGCTGATTGAGGTAGGCCGTTCTTGCGCCATCATGTTGCCGTCCGGCCGGTTCGTTGTGCTGTGACCCGTCTACCTCGATGATCAACTTCTGCTCAAGCGAGATGAAATCGACAATGTAGGGCCCGATGGGCATCTGGCGACGGAATTTCACCCCGGCCAGACGGCAGTCGCGCAATTGCAGCCACAGTTTCTGTTCGGCAAGGGTGGCTTCTCGCCTCATGCGCCTGGCAAATGGGTGGGTTCTCATGGTGCCTATCCAGAGCTGTTTGACCCTATTAGATATAGCCATTCCCCGGTCTGGTGACTGAGTGGGTGGCGTCCCCTCACCCTGGCCCTCTCCCAGAGGGAGAGGGGACAGATCGAGTGACAGTTGTCATTTTGTTGGTCATCTCGGGGCCATCGTGGTGTGACATTGAACTGATGAACTGATGAACTGATGAACTGATGAACTGATGAACTGATGAACTGATGAACTGATGAATCGATAGGTCGATGTGCTGGTGGGATGTATTTCGCCCTAGCAGATAGGTTGTTTGCGATGCTGCCAGTGGCGCAGATCCGCTCCCTTCTCCCCTTGCGGGAGAAGGGTTGGGGATGAGGGGGGGAGTCACACGCCGTCGGGTTATTCAGGAGTCACCAGCTCTTTCATCAGATGCTTGAGCCACACCTGGGCCGGCTGCTGCGCATGCTGCTTTGGTATGCCAGATGCTGCGGGTTTACGCGGGGCTGACCAGATCCTTCATCAAGGCCTTCAACCAGATCAACGCCGGTTGCTGGGCGTGGACCGGGTGCCAGACGCAGTTGAGGTGATAGTCCGGCACGTCGTCCGGCAGGGGCAGGCTTTTCAGCGGCCAGTGGCTGGCGAGCAGCTCCGCCACCATGCTGGGCAGCACCAGCAGGTGATCGCTCTGGCTCACGATGGCGGCGGCGGACATATAGCTCTGGCTGTTGACCGAGATGGTGCGGCTATGGCCCAGGCTCTGCAAATAGCGGTCGAGGCTCGCTTCCGAGGTGCCGAGCGGTGAGTGGAACACATGGGGCATCTCGATTAGCTGGTCGAGGGTGATGCGCTCCTCCTCCAGCTCCAGGGTGGCGCGCACCAGCCCGGCCAGGGGTTCGGTGAGCCAGGTCTCCTTGCCCAGATACCCCGGCACCTGCATGTACTCGTCAAACCCCAGCACCAGGTCGATTTCGCCGCTCGCCAGCTCGGCTTCGGGCAGGGTATCGCGCAGGATGCGGATCTCGATGGTGACGCCCGGCGCCAGCTTCCTGAGGCGCTGGATAAGGGGCGGGATCAGCACGCACTCCACGTAATCCGTGGTGCAGAGCACGAAGCGGCGCTTCGACTGGCGCGGCGCGAACTCGTCCTCCTCCCAGAGCTGCTGCTCCAGCAGCCGCAGCGCCTGCTGCACCCCCAGATGCAGGCGCTGGGCCCGGGGAGTCGGCAACATCCCCTGGGGCGTGCGCACCAGCAGCGGGTCGCCGAGAAAGGCCCGCAACCGGCCGAGGGAGTGGCTCATGGCGGGCTGGCTGATAAAGAGTGACTCGGCGGCGCGGGTCACGCTCCCTTGCGTCATCAGAGCGTCAAAGGCGAGCAGCAGATTGAGGTCGAGCTGGTGCAGTTTCATGGGGGGATTATTCGCCGTGTTTATGGGACAATTAATCCTATTCATTTGATGGATGGGCGCGCAACTTCTTACACTGCGACCCACTCTTATTTTTTCAGGGTTCCCAGGCAAATCGGGGGCCTCAATCCATGCAAGGAGCCTTGCGATGAGCATCAAGACCATGAATTCCACGCCGGCCGCCGACGGCTTCACCATGCCCGCCGAGTGGGCTCACCAGCAGGCCGTCTGGATGATCTGGCCGTTCCGCCCGGACAACTGGCGGGAAGCCGGTCGCTTCGCCCAGGCCACCTTCGCCAAGGTGGCGGATGCCATCGGTGGCGCGACGCCGGTCTTTATGGGGGTGCCGGCCCAGTTTATGGAGCAGGCCCGTGGCATCATGCCCGCCCACGTTACCCTGGTGGAGATGGCCAGCGATGACTGCTGGGCCCGCGACACAGGCCCCACCGTGGTCACCAACGCCGCAGGCGAGTGCCGCGGGGTGGACTGGGGCTTCAACGCCTGGGGCGGCCACAAGGGTGGTCTCTACTACCCGTGGAACCAGGATGAAGAGGTCGCTGCCCGGATGCTGGAACAGCACGGCATGGATCGTTACGACGCACCGCTCATTCTGGAAGGGGGCTCCATCCATGTGGATGGCGAAGGCACCTGCCTGACCACCGCCGAGTGCCTGCTCAACGAAAACCGCAACCCGCACCTGACCAAAGAGCAGATCGAAGCTTACCTGCGCGACTATCTGGGCGTCACCAGCTTTATCTGGCTGGACGAAGGCGTCTACATGGATGAAACCGACGGCCACATCGACAACATGTGCTGCTTCGTGCGCCCGGGTGAAGTGGCCCTGCACTGGACCGACGACGAGAACGATCCCCAGTACGCCCGCTCCCTGGCTGCCCTCAAGGTGCTGGAAGCGGCGGTGGATGCCAAGGGTCGCAAGCTGAAAGTGTGGAAGCTGCCCCAGCCGGGCCCGCTCTACTGCACAGAGGAGGAGTCCGCCGGCGTCGAGAGCGGCAGCGGTGTGCCGCGTGAGGCAGAAGGCCGTCTGGCCGGTTCCTACGTGAACTTCCTCATCACCAACGATCGCATCGTCTACCCGCTGCTGGATGCCGCCACCGACGGCGAAGCCCAGCGCATTCTGGAAGAGATCTTCCCGGAGCATAAGGTCGTCGGCGTGCCGGCCCGGGAGATCCTGCTGGGGGGTGGCAATATCCACTGCATTACTCAGCAGATCCCCTCCGGCAAATAAGAACCTGTTCCAAGCCAGCCGAGGTTGGTATTCAAAACCCCACTCAGTGGGGTTTTATCCCTTGATGACGTGATGGTCGCAGGCGCCGATGCGGCGATCATCATGACAAACAGTCACCCTTTTAC
Organism: Aeromonas sp. QDB18; assembly: GCF_027705325.1. Lineage (NCBI taxonomy): Bacteria > Pseudomonadati > Pseudomonadota > Gammaproteobacteria > Aeromonadales > Aeromonadaceae > Aeromonas > Aeromonas sp. QDB18. The sequence continues at coordinate 12,348 of NZ_JAPDBQ010000025.1, read as the reverse complement.
AGGAGATCCCCATGATCGAAGTGACCGAGGTTTCCATTGCCGAGCTGCGCGATGCGCTCGAATCAGGCCGCACCACCGCGGTCGAACTGGTCGAGGCCTATCAGGCCCGGATCGCCGCCTATGACGGCCCCGAGACAGCAACCCGCCTCAATGCCGTCGTGGTGCCCAACCCCGATGCCCTGAAAGAGGCCGAGGCTTCCGATGCGCGCCGCGCCCGTGGGGAAACCCTGGGGCCGCTCGACGGCATCCCCTACACCGCCAAGGACAGCTATCTGGTCAAGGGGCTGACCGCCGCCTCCGGCAGCCCGGCCTTCAAGGATCTGGTGGCCCAGCGCGATGCCTTTACCGTCGAGCGCCTGCGCGCCGCCGGCGCCATCTGCCTTGGCAAGACCAATATGCCGCCGATGGCCAATGGCGGCATGCAGCGCGGCGTCTATGGCCGTGCCGAGAGCCCCTACAACGCCGACTACCTGACCGCGCCCTTTGCCTCGGGCTCCTCCAACGGGGCCGGTACTGCCACCGCCGCGAGCTTCGCCGCCTTCGGCCTTGCCGAAGAGACCTGGTCGAGCGGCCGTGGCCCTGCGTCCAACAACGGCCTGTGTGCCTATACCCCGTCCCGGGGCGTGATTTCGGTGCGCGGCAACTGGCCCCTGACCCCGACCATGGACGTCGTCGTGCCCTATGCCCGCACCATGGCCGATCTGCTGGAAGTGCTGGATGTGGTGGTCGCCGACGATGCCGAGACTCGTGGTGATCTCTGGCGTATGCAGCCCTGGGTCAAGCTGCCCAAAGCCTCCGAAGTGCGTCCGGCTTCCTATCTGGAACTGGCTGCCAAGGCCGATGCCCTCAAGGGCAAGCGCCTCGGCGTGCCGCGCATGTTTATCAACAAGGATGAACTGGCGGGCACCAGCGACAATCCCGGCATCGGCGGCCCGACCGGTCAGCGCATCCATACCCGTCCGTCCGTGATTGCCCTCTGGGAAGAGGCGCGCAAGGCGCTGGAAGCCGCGGGCGCCGAGGTCATCGAAGTGGACTTCCCGCTGGTCTCCAACTGCGAAGGGGACAGACCCGGCGCGCCGACCGTGTTCAATCGCGGTATCGTGAGCCCGGAGTTTCTCAACGACGAGCTGTGGGAGCTCTCCGGCTGGGCGTTCGACGACTTCCTGCGCGCCAATGGCGATCCCAAGCTCAATAAGCTCGCCGATGTGGATGGCCCCCAGATCTTCCCCCACGATCCGGGTACCTTGCCGAACCGCGAGGGCGATCTGGCTGCGGGCATGGACGAGTACGTCAAGATGGCCAAGCGCGGTCTCAAGCGTTTCGACGAGATTGCCTCTGTGCCAGACGGCCTGCGTGGGCTGGAGCAGACCCGCAAGCTGGACCTGGAAGACTGGATGGACGGGCTCAAGCTCGACGCCGTGCTGTTCCCCACCGTCGCCGACGTCGCCCCGGCTGATGCGGATGTGAATCCGGCCTCCGCCGATATCGCCTGGAGCAACGGCATCTGGGTTGCCAACGGCAACCTCGCCATTCGCCATCTTGGCGTACCGACCGTCACCGTCCCCATGGGCGTCATGGCCGATATCGGCATGCCGGTGGGGCTGACCTTCGCCGGCCGCGCCTATGACGACAACAACCTGCTGCGCGTCGCCTCGGCCTTCGAGTCCACCGGCAGCAAGCGCCAGGTGCCGCCGCGGACGCCGCCGTTGGGGTGATTGCGGTTTGGTATAAATAATCTCGTCTTGCTCTGAGATAAAATTAAAAACCACCTGTCTTGGCAGGTGGTTTTATTTAAGGAAAGTGCGAACAAGTATCCCACGAACAAAAAATGAAAATTTTAGTCATTTAATATCAATGGGTTACCAGTAAATGCTCTTGTGCCATATGACTTATTCGCACCTTCCATAAATGGGCCCGGCTTGCCACAGGGTGGCGAGGGCCAACGAGAGGGGAGCAAGACGATGAAATCCTGGATCAAATACGGGTTGGCCGGGGCCTTGATACTGGTGGCGAGCTTCTGGGGCGGCAGCGTGCGGGCGGCGGGGGCGTGGCCCGCTCAAGGGGGCCCGTGCCCGCCTGTCTCCCAGTTTCCCTAATATCAGGCCAATGACTGAACGCGCCGGGCTGATCTGTCAACGGAAGCGGAACAGCTCCCGGTGCAGCGGGGCGGCCAGATGGGCATCCAGGGTCTGGGCCATGGGTTCGGGGCCGCAGAACCACACCGGGGTGTGCTGGCGTTTGCCCAGGGCGGCGAGATCCAGTCGGCCGCGCTCGGATTCCAGGTGCAATTGGTACTCGACCCCGGCCCGGCGGCACAGCTCGGCCAGCCGACTGTGATAGGGGGCGGCCTCGGCGGTGGGGGCGCATTGCAGCAAGGTGGTGCCCGGGCGAGTCTCGCCACGGCGTACCAGGGCCTCCAGCCAGGCGACGAAGGGGGTGATGCCGATACCGGCGCCCACCCAGAGCGCGGGGGCCGGATCCGGCAGGGCGAAGGCGCCATAGGGGCCGGTCACGATCACCGCATTCCCCACCTTGAGGTGGCGGTGCAGCCAGCGGGTGTGATCCCCGAGGGCGCGTACCGCCAGGGTGAGGGTGCGGCAGTCTGCCGAGACATCGACCAGGGTGTAGGGGTGGGGCTCGCCGCGCCCGGCAAAGTCGAAGAAGGCGAACTGCCCCGGGCGGTAGCCAGTAATGGGAGAGGCCAGGGTGACCCTGATCTCCAGGGTGCACTCGTCCAGAGGGGTGAGGGCGCTGACTGCCCCTTGGCGGCGTGCGTCCCGTCCCACCCGGCCAAACAGGGAGTAGAGCGCCCCCAGAGCCCCCAGCCCGCCGCCGATAAGCAGGGTCAGGCCGACCGGGGTCAGGGCGCCGATGCGCGGCAGCAGGCAGAGCCCGTGCAGCCAGCCCATCAGATAGATGACCGGAGCCAGCCGGTGAACCACCTTGAAGCGCTCGTAGCGCACCACCGCCAGCAGGCTTACCACCACCAGCGCCAGCAGCAGATAGAAACTCCATTCCCCCAGGGTATTGCCGAGTTCGTGCCACAGGGCATCGTTACCAGCACCAGCACCAGCACCAGCACCAGCACCAGCACCAGCACCGCGGCGCGCCGGCCGGGTCAGCCAGTCGGCGGCGACAGCCCACTTGGGGGCTTCCACCAGCAGCCAGTGGGCCACCAGGGTGCCGGTGGCCCAGAGGGCGCTGCTGCGGTGCAGGTGCAACATGCGATCCAGCCCGCCGCACCAGGCTTCGAGCCTGGGCAGGCGCAGGGCGAGCAGCAAAGAGAGGGTCATGGCGCCAAGGCCAATCAGACCGGTCAGGATCAGCAGTTCGTGGCGCCAGGGCCAGAGACCGGCGGGCCACTGGGTGAGGCCAGCGAGCCAGAGCAGGGTGAGGGTCAGGGGCAGGGCCCAGACGAGGGATGCGGGTTTCATGATGTCCTCCTTGTCCATGCCTCCATTGCACGCCTGCTTTGTGGCGAAAGTGTGCCCCCTGACTACCTCTTTTGTAGCAGAGTATGGCAAAGGGTCGCCGGGTCAGGGCAAGCGGACTGAGGAGGAGGGCGTTGAGAAAAACAAGGGGGAGAGGCAGGAAAGCGGTTGGCGTCACCCCACAGGCCAGGGTCTGGAGAGTGGTGATGCTGGGGCAGGCGCATGGCTGTCCCAGCAAACAGTCGTGTCAGGATGTTCGTCCCTTGCCGCCCTTGCCGCCCTTGTTGCCCGCGAGGGCCTGCTTTCTGGCCTTCTGCTTCTGGGCGCCCTTGCTGGCGCGGCGCGGCTCGGGGTCGAAGCGGGTGAGATCCGGTTCAAAGCCCGGGAACCACTGCTGGGGCAAGCGGGTATCGAGCACAGCTTCGACTTTTTCCAGCAGGGGGGCGTCTTCCGGGCTGAACAGGGTGATAGCGAGCCCCTTGTTGCCGGCGCGGCCGGTGCGCCCGATGCGGTGGACGTAATCCTCGGGCTGATGGGGGAACTCCAGATTGATCACATGGTTGAGATCGCTGATATCGAGGCCGCGAGCCGCCACGTCGGTGGCCACCAGCGCCTGCAAGGTGCCGGCGCGAAACGCCAGCAGCACGTTTTCCCGCGCGCTCTGTGACAGATCTCCGTGGAAGGCCAGCGCATTGATGCCCCCCTTGCCAAGCTGCTGGGCCAATTTGTCGGCCCCCTGGCGAGTGCGGCTGAAGATCAGCGCCGGTGCCCAGCCCTTCACGGTCAGCATGTGTTGGACCAGTGCCACCTTGCGATCGCTGTCCACCGCATAGACCCGCTGCTCCACCTCGGCCGCCGTGGTGTTGCGCGGTGCCATTTCCACCAGCGCCGGGTCGCGCAGCAGCACCTTGCAGAGGGCAAAGAGGTTGTCGTCGCAGGTGGCCGAAAACAGCAGGGTCTGGCGATCCGCCGGGATTTGCTTCAGTAGCGCCTTGATCTCGTCCATAAAGCCCATGTCGAGCATCCGGTCCGCCTCGTCAAACACCAGATGACGCAGTTCGGCCAGCGTGAGCGCCCCCTGGCGCAGGTGATCGAGCAGGCGGCCCGGGGTGGCGATGAGGATATCCACCCCGGCGTTCAGCGCCTCCACCTGTGCGGCGATGCTCACCCCGCCGTAGACCAGCGTGCTGGTGAGGTCGGTGCCTCTGGCGTAGCGTGTGACGCTCTCGGCAACCTGCACCGCCAGCTCGCGGGTCGGCACCAGCACCAGGGCGCGAATGGGGCGAGGGCCATCGCTCGTCGGGTGTTGCAGCAACTGCTCCAGCAGCGGCAGCACGAAGGCGGCGGTCTTGCCGGTGCCGGTCTGGGCACCCGCCATCAGATCCCGCCCCGCGAGGATCAGGGGGATGGCGCTGGCCTGCACCGGGGTGGGGGCGGCGTAGCCGAGCTCGGTCAGGGTTTGCTGCAAGCGGGGGGAGAGGGCCAGTTCGGCGAAGGAGGCAATGGACATAGGGCACCAGTATGGGGTTATCCCGCCCCGTGGCCGGGACGGAAACAATCAGCGTGGCGGGATGGTAACAGATAGCAGGGGAGCGGCAGAAGCCGGGGCGCTCAGGGGGATGAATCGGCGCCCGGATCGCGGACAAGGCGGATGGTCTGCCCCTGGTAATAGGCGATATTGCGCTTGCCGTGCTGCTTGACGTGATAGAGCAGGTCGTCGGCCAGTTGCACCGCCTCGGCCACCGTCAGGTAATCGCGAATGCGGGTCACTCCGGCGGAGAAGGTGATGGGGGCGGGCAGCTCGGGGATGCGCAATGGCCGCTCCAGCAGGCGGGCGGCGGAGTGATGCATCATGTTGTCATCGTCCATCCCCTTGAACAGCACGATGAACTCTTCCCCGCCCCAGCGAATGGCGACATCGCCCTTGCGGATATTGGTCTTGAGGTGATTGGCGAAGGCGACGAGCGCCAGGTCACCAACCCCGTGACCATGGGTGTCGTTGACGGACTTGAAGTTGTCGATGTCGAGGATCATCAGGTAGTCGTGCTCCTGCAGCAGCGCCTCGTTCAGGATGTCACGGCGCGGCAGTCGGGTCAGGTGGTCGGTCTGGGCCAGGGTGCGCAGGCGGGTAACCAGGCTGCGCCCCGTCAGCATGATCAGCAGCAGGATGATGAGATAGAGCTTGAAGGCCGCCCCGTAGAGCACGGACCGGATGAAATCGCCGTAACTGTATGACCACTTGAGGTAGAGGTCGCTACCCGCCTTGGTGCGCATCAGCGGCGTACTCAGGCAGAGGTGGAACGGACGGCAGGGCTCGACCTCTTCGAAGGAGAGGACGGTCCGGGTCGGATTGAGGCTCTCGAAGGGGTGTAGCACCTCCTTGAACGCCCGGTCGACGGCGATGTCGATGCCCTTGAGTCCATAGCGGTAGTCCTTGATGGCGGGCTCGTAATAGACGAAGGGGAAGTAGAGGGTGATGGTATTCAGTCCGGTGAAGGTGTCGGTGTAGATCTCGGATACCCAGGTTTCATCCGTGCTGCAGGGGACATGGGTGGCCGCGAAAAAGGCGCAGCCGAAATAGTGGGTCCAGGGCTCGATGTCATTGAGGTCGGTGTTGATGGGCAACAACTGGCTCGGCAGCATCCCCTTGCTGGCGACCATGCCAAGCATGCGGCGATCATCATAGAAGGCGTAGAGGTTGAGGACCTCGGGGTTGGAGATGACGTACTGGTAGGCGAGGAGCATCTGGTTGGCCGGGGGCAACACGGGAATGACCGCCAGGCGCTTCAGGGTGGGGAGATCATAGCCATAGGCATAGGCCGTCGCATCCCCGTTCTCGCTGAAGATGGGCATCTTGATGCTGCTGTTGTCGATGAAGGCGGCCAGTTTCTCTGGCGCCAGGATGCGAGCCCGCTGATAGAACACCTCGAACAGGTTGGGCTGCTTGGCGGTGATGAGCGCCATGTCGTGCCTGATGACGAAGTAGGTGTAGTTGCACACCAATCCGAGCCCCATCAGGGCCAGGCAGAGCCAGCCAAGCCGGGTGAGCCATCGACGGGGGAGGAAACGCAGCAGTGAGGCGGCCATGGCGTGAACGCTCCCGTGGTGACAGAGGCCTTTTTTGTAACTGATTTTGCCGGGCATCACCAGATGAAGTTGGTGGGGCGCCATGGGGTGTGCACAAAAATGAGCCAGCAATATCAAAAAGATAGACGATAAGATCGCATTCGATGGTGGGCGGGGAAAAGGGGGGGGGGCTGAAACAAGAGGGCATGGCGCCCTCTTGTGTGGAGTGAGACGACGCGCCTTAGCGAGCCTGGTATTTCGGCGAGCGGGGGCCAGGGAGGATGCCGTTGGGCATGTCGGCACTGAGCAGCCTGACGCTGGTGATGCCGGCGATTTCATGGCCCTTGTCGGTCAGGGTGTTGGCAATCTGATTGACCACCGCCACCACCAGCATGCCGATGAGGCCGCCCCCCGAATTGCCCTGCTGCTCGGCACTGCTGGCGCTGGCACTGCCTTCCCACAGCAGCTTGCCGGTGCGCAGATCCACCAGGCGGGCACTGGCGGTGACCACTGTCTCGCTGGAGATGACCAGATAGCTGGTGCCGTACTCCTTGATGTCGAGGTAGAGGGCGGTATCGGCACCGTAGATCTCGTGGAGCTTCTTGATGGGCAGCGCCTGGATGTCGGCGGGCTCGGTCACGCCGTTCTGCCGGAACGTCTCGTTGGTGACCGCCACCGGCAGCACGTAATAGCCGGACTCGGCGAGCGGATAGGTGATCTGGGATTGCAGGCTGGGGCCCGCCTTGATGTCCGGCGAGTGATTCACCGGCGGCAGCACCAGAATGGAGGTCGGTTTGCTCTCCTTGAAGTTGCTGTAGTCGTAGCCGGGGCCCTGTGCACAGCCGCCCAGGAGGAGGGCGCCCAGCGTGAGGGCAAGGAGGGTGCGCAGGGTCATTGGGTCTCTCCCTTCTTGCTGGACATCAGGAAGTTCATGAAGGGGGCCGATTCGGGGAAGAGGCGCTTCTCGGTTTCGAACTGCTCGCGAGTCTGGGCATCCTTGCCGAGCTGGGCGTACAGCATGCCGAGGTGAGCGTGAAAGCCCGGTGGCACAGCCTGCCCCTTGGCGCTCGCTTCTTGCTGGTTTTTCTCCAGCGCATCGATCTGCGCTTCGACCCCGGTGTCGTCACCCTGCATGTGCTGGTAAACCACTCCCTGATATTGATCCCAGTTGTAGAGCGTCTGCGGCCCCTGGGCGCAGGCGCTCAGCAGCAGGCCGCTGACCAGCAGTAGAGAAGGACGGAACAGCGTCATCTCGTCTCTCCTCATTGGGCCGGGCGCCAGGCACCGGTCTCGATGCCGTTCACCAGATTGTTGACGGCCTCGCGGATGGCGAGATCCAGCACCTTGCCGTTCAGGGTGGAGTCGTAGCTGGCGGTGCCGCCGAAGCCGACGATCTCGCGGTTGGAGAGTTCGTACTCCCCGGCACCCTGGGAAGAGAAGACCACTTCCGAGGTGGTGACGTTGACGATGTTCAGGTTGACCTTGGCATAGGCGATCTGTGACTTGCCGCGACCCAGGATGCCAAACAGCTGATGATCGCCGACTTCCTTGCGACCAAACTCGGTGACGTCGCCGGTGACCACGTAGTCGGCGCCCTTGAGTTGCTGGGCCTGTTGCTTGATCCCGGCTTCGGCCTGGATCTCCGCCATGTTGTCGCGATCCAGTACGCTGAAGCGGCCGGTCTGTTGCAGGTGGGTGATCAGCACGGTTTTCGCCTGGCTGCCCAGCCGGTCCACGCCGTCGGAGAAGATGCCACGCATGTAGCTGGAACGGTTGTCGAACTTGCCGACGGCGATGGGGCTGCGTGCGCCCTGATAGTGGCTCTGATAGGAGGCAACCTTGGGTACCTCCAGGGTGTGCGACGACTCGCTCGCACAGGCTGTCAGCAAGCCCGCCATCAGGATGACACTGGATGAAACAACAAACTTCTTCATGTAAGGCCCCGTTATCAAAGGAAAAAACAGCGGCGGACTCTAACATGGTTCGTTGCGAAGAAAGTGCCCCGTATGGGGGGCATACCCGCTCAATCCCTGTGCGTTTGACAGGGGGTGGCGGGTGACCGGGTCTGTTGCAGGGGCTGGAACACCTCCTCCAGGGCTGCCACCAGGGCGCGCATTCGGCCCGTCTTCTGCACATCCGGGTGCAGCACCATCCAGATGTCGATGGGATCGTGCTGGTCAGGCAGCAGGCGCACCAGGGCGGGGTCTTCTTCGGCGAGGAAGGTGGAGAGCAGGACAATGCCGAGCCCCTGCCGGGCGGCGGCCATCAGGACTAGCTGGGCATTGCTCTGCAGGACCACGTTGGGCTCGTGGAGCGGTTCGCCGCATAGACTCAGCCAGTGACGGGCTACCAGCTCTTTGGGAAAGAGCAGCAGGTCGTGCTCTTGCAGTGCCTGACCCGAGCGGGGCGTGCCCCGCCTGGCCAGGTAGTCGGGAGAGGCGTAGAGCCCCATCTTGATGGTGGCGAGCCGTTTGACCACGAGATCTCCCTGCTCGGGGCGCACGCTGCGAATGGCGAGATCCGCCTCCTGATTGGGGATGTCGCTCACGCTGACGGCGGTCAGCAACTTGAGGCGGATGCCGGGGTGGCGCTGGCGCAGCAGGCTGAAGGCCGGCAGCACGAAGCCCTGGGCCAGGGTATCCGTGGTGGCGATGCAAAGCTCCCCTTCCAGCTCCCCCAGGCTCGCGGTGCGCATCATGGCCAGGGCCGCCTGCGCCATGGCCTCGGCCTGGGGCAGCAGCGCTTCCCCCAGGGGGCTGGGGCGATAGTGTCTGGGGGTGCGGATAAACAGCTTGGCCCCCAGCTGCTGCTCGAGCAGGGTGATCCGTCGCCCGACGGTGGCCTGATCCACCCCGAGCTCGAGTCCGGCCTGCCGCAGGCTGCCCCGCCGTGCCAGGGCCAGGAAGAAGCGGGCATCGTCCCAGTTGATCATGCTTGCTCCTCACTCAAGCAGAACGCCCGATTGGCGCCGCAATATTAGATGCCAGCGGGGATGGCAGCACAAGGGGATAGACCGGGTCCGGTGCGTGCCTGCGGCTCCCCGGCCAAGGGCGCGTGCCACCCGACGTGATGCAGGATTGAGTCGGCGTGATGCAGAACTGCCGCAGTCCGGGGTGGGCGGGATCGCTATGATGTCGCTCCCGATTGCGGTTTCATTCGTCTGCCACTGGAGTGTCCATGTCTGTCTCAAGCGTCCCGGCTTGCGAGCCAGGTCAGGTTGTCCATTCTCGTCTGCGCTGGTTTCTCTCCCTCGCCCTGATGTCGGCCCTGCTCAACAGCAGCGTGCCTACCCCGCTCTATCCCCATTACCAGGCGGCGCTGGCTCTGAGCGATCTCGGCCTCAGCCTCATCTATGGCGGCTATGCGGGGGGCGTGCTCATCGCCTTGTTCGGGGTGGGCAACCTGGCAGGACGCGTGGCGGATCTGCGCACCCTGATCCTGCCTGCCCTGGTGGCGGTCGGGGGCGGGGCCCTGCTCTTCTCCCTGGCCGACAGCTTCTGGACCCTTTTGCTGGCGCGGGTCCTGGCCGGGATTGGCACGGGCACCCTGACCGGCGCCGCCAATGTGGCGCTGCTGCGTTTTGGCCCCAGGGATGGGGGCAAGCGGGCGGCGCTGAGCGCCACATTATCGTTCACCGCCGGGCTGGCCCTTGGCCCCGTGTTCAGCGGGCTGGCGCTGCAGCAGGATCTCTACCCGACCACGCTGCCGTTTTTGCTGATCCTGGGGATGGCGGCCTGCGCCATCGGGGGGCTGGTGTTGAGCTGGCCCAAAGGGGTGAGGGCGACGGAGGCCGCCCCGAGCGGGCAGGGGGGCGGATCCCTGGGGGAGGGGCTCAGGGCCACGGGGGCCGGGTTCTTCCTTTGCGCCCTGGCGCTCTTCACCGCCTGGGCGGTGGCGGCCAGTTTGCTGGCCATGGGTCCCAAGGTGGTGAGCGAGATGCTGGGCATGACGGATCTGGGGCTGTTCGGCTACCTCGTCGCGGCCTATTTGGTCTTCTCTGGGCTTTGCCAGCTCTGGGCCCGTCGCCTCGATGCCCGCCATACCCTGCAAAGCGGCGTGCTGGCCCTGGCGCTGTGCGTGCTGCTCTTTGCCGGGGCCGTTCACGGCCTGCCCAGCTGGCTGGCGGGACTCGGGCTGCTGGTGGCGGGCTATGCCCAGGGGGCCGTGTTCGTGGGCAGTGCGACCCTGATCAATCGCATCGCGCCCCCGGCCAGCCACGCGCGGCTGCTCTCCCTCTTCTATGTGATCGCCTATGTGGCGAACTGGGTACCCGTGTTGCTGGGCTGGGTGAGCGACGGGGCCGGCCTTGGGGTCGCGCTGGATCTGCTCTTCGTCGGCAGCACCCTGACAAGCCTCTGGTTGGCGTGGGCGGTGTCTCGGCGGCGCTTCGAACCCGCTGTGTGACAGGGGGATCACCCATCGACCAGGACGACGCTCCCGGCATCCAGGTGGTGCATCCACTCCCGCAGGATCAGCAGGGCGGCGGCGATGCGCTTCTCCCTCGGCAACTGGGCCGAGGCCAGGGGATCCCCCTCCACCATGGCGGCAAGCTGGCCGAACAACCGCTCAATGTTTTCCCGGCTCTGCACCCGGTTGCCGAGCACCTCGGTCAGGGGCTCCGGGCTTTGCAGGTGCAGCACGGGGTGGGGCGGGATCCGTGCCGCGAGGGGCATCAGTACATCCTCCACTACCATGATGGCCTGCTCAAGCTCCAGGGGTGTCGGCGGATCCCGGCGAAAGGGTCCCGGGGTCAGGGCATCGAGCCCCAGTGTCAATGCAAATGTCTGGCTGGTGCCATCGGCCGCGGTGAGCGCGACCTGGCTTCGGGTATTGCCCAGGCTCAGCAAAATGGTGTCGTGATGCTCTCTGGTCATCTGATGTGCTCCCGGCGTTGGATGCCCCATGGATACACCCGCACAGGGCGGATTAGCGAGTCATTTCGCCCCCCATTCGGGCATCAGGGGTTGCAAAGATTCCCATGAGTGGCAATCTGGACGTCCAAACGTCTTTGAAGGAGCCCTGACATGGATATTCGTATCGTCCCCCGCGCCCTCGTGCTCGCCCTCTCTCTGGTGGGGGCGAGTGCCCTTGCCAACGAGGCTCTGGTGTTCCAGACCGACTTCGGTCTCAAGGATGGCGCCGTCTCGGCCATGAAGGGGGTCGCCTTCGGGGTGGACCGCACCCTGCCGCTCCATGACCTGACCCACGAGATCCCGGCCTACAACATCTGGGAAGCCTCCTACCGCCTCTATCAGACCCTGCAATACTGGCCCGCGGGTACCGTCTTCGTCAGCGTGGTGGACCCCGGTGTCGGCACCGAACGCAAGTCGGTGGTACTCAAGACCAGGAGCGGCCACTACATCGTCAGCCCGGACAACGGCACCCTGACCCTGGTGGCGGAGCACTTCGGCATTGAGGCGGTGCGCCAGATCGACGAGAAGACCAACCGCCTCAAGGGCTCCGAGAAGTCCTATACCTTCCACGGCCGCGACGTCTACGCCTACACCGGCGCGCGCCTTGCCTCCAGTGCCATCAGCTTCGAGCAGGTGGGGCCTCTGCTGCCCGCCGAGGTGGTGACCATCCCCTATCAGCCTGCGGTGGCCGAGCAAGACGGTACCCTCAAGGGCACCATTCCGATCCTGGACGTGCAGTACGGCAACGTCTGGACCAATATCGACGACAGCCTGCTGACCAAGGCGGGTATCCACAAAGGCGACAACGCCTGCATCAGGATCAGCGAAGGGGATGCGCTGAAATACGAGGGCAAGGCCCCCTCATGTACAGAACCTTAAGCGGCAAGCGAATTAATAATACCGTCTAACGTGTTGTTTTGCTTGGATTTTCTCTGCCT